>DASVYZ010000716.1:0-2525 GCA_036391935.1 Burkholderiaceae bacterium
CACAAGGGGCCACCCTGTGCGGCGCGCCGCGCCTTGCACTGCATCCCTTTTCGCTCGAACGTGCATGCCAAACAGATCATAAACAGGCTCTTAGCGCACGCCGGAAGCTGTGGCGGCATCCTGCTTCCAGCGTCGTATGACCAATTTCCCGGTCTTGATGCCCGGTTGCTCGATCACCTGGTGGAGCATCCACGACAAGAGGTACACGATGGGTAGAACCAGCGCCAGCACCAGGAGAAAGCGCAAGTACTGATTCGAGGCGACGTACCCGGGAAACTGCGCCAGCGCGCCTGCAGCCGGCAACACGATCAGCAAGTGCAGCAGATAGGTGGCATAGGAAGTCGAGCCGAGGAAACGGGCCACGCTGCCGGAAAAAGCGCGCCGCACGGCCGCTTTCCCCGCGCGCAAATAGGCCGCGCCGGGCAGCTTGCCGTCGTCGGTCAGGTAAAACATGGCCGCCATCAAGCAAACCAGGAACAGGGTTTCTCCACTGCGCTGGCGCAGGAATTCCGCACAAGGGTAGAGCAGGGAGACGGCAAACAGCATCGTCGCCTTGCCGTTCTTGCGCGCAAAACTCATCAGCATGCCGGCGAGGAAGACATGCAGCTTGATCGGCAAAAAGGCCGGCATGGGGAATTGGCTGAAGAATCCCGGCGCCAAGGCTTCGGCCAGCGCGCAGGCGCCGATGAGAAGAACTGCCGCCAGGCCCGCGCCTAGGCGCGCTGCAAGCAACATCATGAACGGGAAGACCAGGTAAAACTGCATTTCCAGTCCGATCGACCAATCGGGCAAGGGCGTGCGGAAGGCGTAGCCGGGCAGCATGCCGAAGGCGAAACTCAGATGGGTCGCCAGATTGGCCGGGCTTTGATCGGTATAGCGCGCGACTTCGGTGCCGCTTTGCGGCCAGGCTGCGGCGATATGATTGCGCATCTCTCCCAGCGCCGGTCCGGCCAGCAACGCCACAACCAGGAGCACATAGTAGAGCGCGGCGATGCGGAAGAAGCGCCGCGTCCAGAAGACGGCAATCGTGCTCGCCTGGTGCCAGGGCTCACGCTCGCGCCGCTCGAGATGGTGATGCGCCATCAAAAAGCCCGAGAGCATCATGAACAATTCGACGGCCACACTGCCCCAGGAAAGAATCGGAAGGCCGCGCATGCCGGAGAGGATCTGCACGTGCGACAGCAGCACCCATAGCGCGGCAATGCCGCGCAAGCCGTCCAGCCAGGCGATATGGCTGTCTTGTTCCCCTTGAGGCAAGCTCATCGATCCGCTCTCCGGCAAGCATCGATACGCAGGGCATGACAGTGCGTGCTCGACGACAAGGTTGTATTTTGGAATGTGCGGCAGCGATGTTGTCGCTACTGCAAGCGCGGGTTCGATTGGAGTCAGAATGAAAAGTTCATTAATGCCTGTTGGCATCAAATGGCATCAATTGGCATCGAAGCGTCAATCTGCGGCATCGACACGCCGCAACTGCGCAGTCAGCTTGAGGCCCTCCAGTCTGGCGTGCCACGCGGCATCCAGCAAGACGGCGGTCTGGCCGCTGGTGAACGGCTGCCAGGCATACAGCCTTTGCTCCGCACCGAGCTGTGTCAGGAGGCGGTTGACAATGGTGAAGAAATTGACCGTATGGAGCACCCGCCCGTCGTCAAAGCCATGCCCCCAATGGGCCAGGAAGCGCGCGCCTTGCGCCCGCTGCAGGTGCAGATCGACACCGGCGGTGCCGTGTTCGCAGGGGCGAAGCGCCAGTTCGAATCCCTGTGTACGGCTTTTCCATAGCAGGTCGCGCAGAGCGGTATCGCAACCGAGAGCGGCAAGGTCGTGCGGCAGCGGCGATTTGGAAAACGACCAATTCATCAGCACGGATTTCGTGCCATTCACTTCGAGCAGGGTGATGCCCCTGGCCGCATCGTATTCCTCGCTGTCGGCCGCTTCGATAGCGATGCCGTGCGAGGCGAGCAGCATGCGGATCTGCTGGATCGCCATGCCGGCCCCGCCGTCGGCCAGGTCTTCCGCGTCGAGCAGCACGGCGCGTCCCGAGGCCGGGGTGAACAGCGCCGCTTCCAGGCCGTACGTGCGCGCCATGTCTTCGAGCGCAGGGTCTGCGGCATTGGAGAAGTAGCCTTGCCCGCCCAGTTGATGCAGGATGGATCGTGTGAATTCGCTCATGAGATGAATGTCGTCTGGCGCGATGATGATAGCGCGCTTTCCCTTGCCCGGATCAAGCGGCCGCGCGAAACAACACGTCGTGGAACCGCTTGCGCTTGCCGGCAAACCCGCTAACATGAAGGTGCCGCAATATAGCGGCGGAGATTTCAACTACCGGGAGACATCATGATGAAAATACGGTTCGGGCAGATGTGGGTGATGGTGGCGGCGCTGCTCTTTTTTACCCAGGTTCAGGCGGCGGACCATGGCACGGCGCAGGAAGCCGTGGCTCTGGTGCACAAGGCGATCGATTACTACAAGAAGAACGGCAAGGAAAAGACCTATGCCATGATCAACGATGAGAGCCCCGAATTCAA
>DASVYZ010000717.1:0-7076 GCA_036391935.1 Burkholderiaceae bacterium
GAAGTCTATATCGAATCGCTGATCGTCGAAGTCTCCGATTCGCAGGAATCGGACCTCGGGGTGCAATGGGCCGCGCTCTCGGGCAATGCCAACAGCAGCTATCGCGTCGGCGGCGTGACTTCATTTTCCTCCGGCGGCAACAATCTCCTGTCGCTGGCGGTGGGCAATTCCAGCTCAGCGTCCGCCGCGTCGGCGGCAACCACCGGCTCCACCGGCCCGGTTTTGCCGGGCAACGGCTTGTCGCTCGGCGTGTTCCGCCAGATCGGCGGCCAGTTGCAGCTCGGTGCGATCGCCCACGCGCTGGCCAACGACAACAAGGCCAACATCCTTTCGATGCCTAACCTGATCACGCTCGACAACGAGGAGGCCAACATCATCGTCGGCCAGAACGTGCCCTTCGTCAGCGGCAGCTATGCCGCCACGGGCGGCGTGGCCGGCGTCAATCCGTTTCAGACCGTGGACCGCAAGGACATCGGCTTGAAGCTGCGCGTGCGCCCGCAGATTTCCGAAGGCGGCACGATCAAGATGCAGATCTACCAGGAATCGTCTTCGATTGACAACACGCAAAACAACTCGGCCGGCCTGATCACCAACCTGCGCTCGATCACCACCAATGTGCTGGTCGACGATGGCCAGATCATCGTGTTGGGCGGCTTGATCCAGGATAGCGTGTCCGACACCAATGAACAGGTGCCCGGTCTGGGCGACTTGCCCCTGGTCGGCAACCTGTTCAAATACAAGACGCGCAACCATGCCAAGACCAACCTGATGGTGTTCCTGCGCCCGCTCGTGATCCGCAACACCGAGCAAAGCGCGCACGTCACGGCCGACCGTTACGATTACATGCGCACCGAAGAAACGTTGACGCAGCCGGTGCGCGCCGCGCTGATGCAAGACATGAAGGGCCCCGTGGTGCCGCCGAATGCGAATGGCAAGGTGGGCGGCGACGGCATGGTGCAGCCTTACCCCGAGAAGTCGGGCGGCGCACCGGCTCAGCCGCAATCCTCCGCACCAGTGATCATTCCCGACAGCGGCAGCACGCCGCTGATAGACTTGACCAAGCCTAAGCAGTAACGAGATCATGGAAGCCCGCCTCTTGCCCTTTGCCTTCGCGCGCGACTTCACGCTGCTGGCGCGGCGCGTCGATGCCGTCGAAGGCGAACCCGTGCCGCCGGTCGAAGTCTGGATTTCGGATGCCACCAAGCCGCAGGCGATCGCCGAAGTCGGGCGGCGCTACGGCCGCATCAAGCTCAAGACCATGTCGCGCGAAGAACTCGATGCAGCCATCGCGCAAGCTTATGCAGGATCGGGCGGCGACGCGGCCCAGGTGGTCGATGAAGTCGAATCCGACCTCGATCTGGCCAAGCTCATGCTCGACATGCCGGCCATCGAAGACTTGCTCGAATCGGCCGACGATGCGCCCGTGATCCGCATGATCAATGCGCTCCTGACGCAGGCGTTGCGCGAAGAAGCCTCGGACATCCATATCGAGCCGTTCGAGCAGATTTCGGTGGTGCGCTTCCGCATCGACGGCGCCTTGCGCGACATCGTGCGGCCGAAGAAAGCGATCCATGCCTCACTGATTTCGCGCATCAAGATCATGGCCCAGCTCGACATCGCGGAGAAGCGCTTGCCGCAGGACGGACGCATCACCTTGCGCGTCGGCGGCAAGCCGGTCGACGTGCGCGTCTCGACTTTGCCCACCGGCCACGGCGAGCGCGCCGTGCTGCGTCTCTTGGACAAGGAAGCCGGCCGGCTCGACTTGCGTCACCTGGGCATGAGCAGTGAGGTGCTCGAGCAATTCGACCACTTGATCAACCAGCCGCACGGCATCGTGCTGGTTACCGGCCCGACCGGTTCGGGCAAGACCACGACGCTGTACGCCGCGCTGTCGCGCGTGAATTCTTCCACCACGAATATCCTGACCGTGGAAGACCCGATCGAATACGAATTGCCCGGCGTGGGCCAGACCCAGGTCAATGCGCGTATCGAAATGACTTTCGCCAAGGCCTTGCGCGCCATCCTGCGCCAGGATCCGGACGTGATCATGATCGGTGAAATCCGCGACCTGGAGACTGCGCAGATCGCGGTGCAAGCCTCGCTCACGGGCCACCTTGTGCTGGCTACCTTGCACACCAACGATTCCGCGGCTGCCGTCACGCGTCTGCTCGACATGGGTATCGAACCCTTCCTGCTGTCTTCCTCGCTGTTGGGCGTGGTGGCGCAACGCCTGGTGCGCAAGCTATGCAGCCACTGCAAGGTGCATGACGGGCGCGGCTGGGTTGCGGTCGGCTGCGAAAAGTGCGGCCACACCGGTTACCACGGCCGCGTCGGCGTCTATGAATTGCTGGAAACTACGGAAGCGATCAACGCGCAAATCCATAACCAGGCAGCCGAAGCCGAAATCCGTGCCGCCGCGCAAAAGGACGGCATGAAGACCATGCGCGAAGATGGCGAACGCTGGCTGGCTGAAGGCGTGACGACGGAAGCCGAACTTTTGCGCGTCACCAAAGAGAACCTCAAATGAAGACGGGAGCCTGAACCGTGCCGGCCTTCCGCTACGAAGCCGTCGATGAAGCCGGCATCACGAAGAAGGGCGTCGTCAATGCCGACAGCCTGCGTGCCGCGCGCGCCGACTTGCGCGCGCGCGCACTGGCGCCGGTGTCGGTGGTCGAGATCGAGGCTCAGGTCGATGCCAGCGGCCGCACGCGCGGACGGCGCTTCGGCGACGGCTTGACGACCACCGAGCTGGCCCTGTTCACGCGCCAGCTCGCCAGCCTGCTCGAAGCCAGCCTGCCCCTGGAGCAAGCCTTCACGGCCCTGCTGGAGCAGGCCGAGCGTGTCTACCTGCGCGACTTGATCGCTTCGATCCGCGCCGAAGTCATGGGCGGCTCTTCGCTGTCCGACGCCCTGGCACAACACCCACGCGACTTCGCCGACATCTACCGCGCGCTGATCGCCTCGGGCGAGCAGATCGGCCAGCTGGCGCGCGTGCTGTCGCGCCTGGCGGACTTCATCGAGCGGCGCAATGCGCTGGCGTCCAAGGTCAAGCTGGCGTTCACCTACCCGGCCATCGTGACCGTGGTGGCGTTCGCCATCGTGATCTTCCTCTTGACCTATGTGGTGCCGCAGATCGTGTCGGTGTTTGCCAGCACCAAGCAAAAGCTACCCTTCCTGACCGTTGCCATGCTGGCTGTGTCGGATTTCGTGCGGGCCGACGGTCTCTATGTGCTGGCCCTTGCCATCGTGGGCGGCTTCGCCTGGCGCAAGGCTCTGCAGAATCCCTCGTTCAAGTTCCGTTGGCATTCCTGGCTGCTGCGCGCGCCGCTGTACGGCAAATTCGAGCGCAGCTTGAATACATCGCGCTTCGCTTCCACGCTGGCCATCACCACCGGGTCTGGCGTGCCGATCTTGCGCGCGCTGCAGACCAGCCGCGATACCTTGTCCAACGTGGCTATGCGCGAGCAGGTCGAAGATGCGACCAATAGCGTGCGTGAAGGCGTGGGCTTGGCGCGCGCGCTGTCGGCGCACAAATATTTTCCGCCCATGCTGGTGCATATGATCCGGGCCGGCGAGGTGACCGGCGAACTGCCCGCCATGCTGGATCGCGCAGCGAGCGCCCAGGAAGCCGATCTCGAACGGCGCGCCATGACCATCGCCAGCCTGCTTGAACCGGCCCTGATCCTGTTCATGGGCGTGGTGGTGCTCTTGATCGTGCTGGCGGTCTTGATGCCGATTATCGAAATTAACCAATTGGTCCACTGACACGAATGCCATGAAGCGCCTGCCCCTTTTCCTGAGTTTCCTGCTGTTCCTCGGCGTGTGCATGTCCGGCACCTACTGGACCATGCAATTCATCAAGCCGCAGAACCGGCAGGTGGCACCGCTCAAGAGCGCCGAACGCAACGACGTCAGTCCCGAAGCGGTCATGAATCTGTTCGGCGGTCGTCTCTCGACGGCTGCTGCCAGCAATTTCCAGTTGAAAGGGGTGGTGGTATCGAAGAACGAAAAGGAAAGCGTGGCTATCCTGGTGGCCGACGGTAAGCCGGCCGAGGCAGTGCGCGTCGATACCGAAGTCATCCCCGGCGTGGTGGTCAGGGAAGTGCACAAGGACTACGTGATGCTGTCGGAAAACGGCGTCATGAAGCGCGTCGAATTGCCGGCCAGTGCGCCGGTGGGCGGAGGCGTACCCACATTCGTGCCCATGCCGCCACCACCGCCAATGCCGCAGCCTGCGCAAGTGGTGCAACCGGTGCAACCGGTGCAGGCGATGCAGCCGCCACAGCCGGGACAGCCGGCGCAGGAAGCCGTGCAGCAGCAAGTGCAGCCGCCGCAAATGCCGCCGATGCCGGACGGCCCGCAAGGCCGCATCGGCCGCTCAGCGGCGCGGATACGCAACAACCTGAACAATCCGCCGCAGCAGTAAGGCCGGGCCACGCTTGGCTTGGCTTGGCTTCGCTTCGCTCAACCCAACCTGCGGGCCTACAGCACGTAACGCGACAGGTCTTCGTTGACTGCCAATTCACCGAGGCGTTCGTTGACGTAGGCAGCATCGATTGCCACGGTGCGCGCCCCTCCCGCTGCAGCAAAACTTTCGTCTTCGAGCAGCTTCTCCATCACCGTGTACAGGCGGCGTGCGCCGATGTTCTCGGTCTTTTCATTGACCGAGAAGGCGATTTCGGCCAAGCGGTTGATACCGTCCCGGGTGAAATCGACCTTGAGGTTTTCCGTGCCGAGCAGCGCTTCGTATTGTTTGGTCAGGCAGGCATCGGTGCCGGTCAGGATGCGTTCGAAGTCGGCAATCGAGAGCGAATCGAGTTCGACGCGGATCGGGAAGCGGCCTTGCAGTTCGGGAATCAGGTCCGAGGGCTTGGCCAGATGGAAGGCGCCCGAGGCGATGAACAGGATATGGTCGGTACGGATCATGCCGTACTTGGTGTTGACCGTCGTGCCTTCGACCAGCGGCAGCAAGTCGCGTTGCACGCCGGCGCGCGAAACATCGGCTCCACCGACTTCCGAGCGCGTGGCGATCTTGTCGATTTCATCAAGGAAGACGATGCCGTTTTGCTCGACGTTGGCAATCGCCTTTTGCTTCAGCTCTTCCTCGTTGACCAGCTTGGCGGCTTCCTCGTCGACCAGGAGGCGCAACGCTTCGCGAATCTTGAGCTTGCGCTTTTTCTTGCGCCCGCCACCCATGCCCGAGAACATCGACTTGATCTGCTCGGTCATTTCTTCCATGCCGGGCGGTGCCATGATTTCCATCTGCGGTGCCGATTCGGCGACTTCGATTTCGACTTCCTGCTCGTCGAGCGCGCCTTCGCGCAAGCGCTTGCGGAAAGTCTGGCGCGCCGTATTCCCTTCCTTGCCTTCCTTGTCATGTTCGCCGCTGCTGAAGCCGAAATCGCGCGGCGGCGGCACCAGGATGTCGAGCACGCGCTCTTCCGCTGCATCCTGCGCTTGAGCGCGCACCAGCTTCATGGCCGACTCGCGCGTCTGCTTGATGCCGATGTCGATCAAGTCGCGCACGATGGTATCGACGTCGCGCCCGACATAGCCGACCTCGGTGAACTTGGTCGCTTCGATCTTGATGAAGGGCGCATCGGCCAGCTTGGCCAGCCGCCGTGCGATCTCGGTCTTGCCGACGCCGGTCGGGCCGATCATGAGGATGTTTTTCGGTGTGATTTCATGGCGCAGCGGTTCGGCCACCTGTTGGCGCCGCCAGCGGTTGCGCAGGGCGATGGCGACGGCGCGCTTGGCTTTCGCTTGGCCGACCACATGCTTATCGAGTTCGGCGACGATTTGTTCGGGAGTCATGTTCATGTTGATAATCAATCCAGAGTCTCGATGGTGTGCGACAGGTTGGTGTAGATGCACAATTCGCCGGCGATGGTGAGCGATTTCTTGACGATATCGACAGGCGAGAAATCGGTGTTTTCATAGAGCGCGCGTGCAGCCGACTGGGCATAGGTGCCGCCCGAGCCGATGGCGCCTATGCCTTGTTCGGGTTCGAGCACGTCGCCGTTGCCGGTGATGATCAGCGTGGCTTCCTTGTCGGCCACCAGCAGCATGGCCTCGAGCCGGCGCAGGATGCGGTCGGTGCGCCAATCCTTGGCCAGTTCGACCGAGGCGCGCATGAGATTGCCCTGGTGTTTTTCCAGCTTGCCTTCGAAGCGTTCCAGGAGCGTGAACGCATCGGCCGTGCCGCCGGCGAAACCGGCCAGCACCTTGCCCTGGTACAGCTTGCGCACCTTGCGCGCCGAGCCCTTCATGACGATATTGCCCAACGTTACCTGCCCATCGCCACCCAAGGCGACTTGCTCGCCTCGGCGCACTGACAGGATGGTGGTGCCGTGAAATTGTTCCATTTTGTTAACCTTGAGAGCGGATTGCGACCGGGGTACAGCGATTTGGTCAGATAGCAAGACAGGTGGGGCTGGATGACCCGATTACAAGCCGGGCCCGAAAGCCTGGTTAGCTTTTGCGCGGCAGAATTTCGACAATATCTTTCAAGCCCATCACGGAAAACAGCGCCGCGACGAGGTGATTGACGTTGTGGAATTCCAGGTTGATGCCCTTGGCGGCCAAGGGAGCCAAGCCGGTCAGCAATTGGCCGGCGGCGCCGAAATCGACGCGCTTCAGGGACAGGCAATCGACCACGGCCGGATTGTGGTCGTTGGCGTAGGTATTGATGGCGACAATCAGGCGTTCCACCCCATCGGCAACCACGGCCGGCATGATGAAACTGTCGCTCGGGGCGGTCGGTGCCGTGGCTTCTTCGATTGCGGTCGTGACCTTGTTCTTGGGCGGCACGAAGGCCGGCGGCGAGACTTCAAATGTCACGCAATAATCGATGCTGGTTTCCTCGAAATCCTTTTCCAGGTTCAACAGGCGCAGGATTTCCAGAAGCAGCAGCCAAGGTGCTTCGGTCTCGTCGCGCCTGCCGACTTCGAGTATGCCGCGTATCTTGCCGGCCAGCTCGAGCGAGCCGACCAGGATCAGGTCGTGCCCCGACTTTTGCAGCTTTTTCAGGATGGACAGCAGAAGGCCGCAGCCGATCGGATCGACCGTGGAAACCT
>DASVYZ010000718.1:0-6786 GCA_036391935.1 Burkholderiaceae bacterium
CACACCTGCGCCAACCCCGACCCCCACGCCCACCCCTACGCCGACCCCCACGCCCACTCCAACCCCCGGCTTGAACCCCAAGCTGCCGCCGGGCGAGAACTTCAATCTTTCCGGCTTCACGCTGCAATTGCCCACGGGTTCCTCCGGCAACGTCAATACGGCCAGCGGTTCGCAGCTTGCGGCAGGCTACGCCGACAGTCCGTACTTCTATACCGATCCGAACGATGGCGCCATGGTCATGATGGACCCTGCTGTCGGCTGGACGACATCGGGTTCGCAACACCCGCGTACCGAGATGCGCGAAAACGCCACTTGGTCCACGGCGGGCACCAACATCATCGATGCCACGGTTGAAGTGACCAAGGTGCCGTCCAATACCACTATCGGCCAGATATTCCAGGGCGATGGCCCGAGCAAGCCGCTGTGCGAATTGCAGGTGACCTCGGGCGGCACGGTCAACCTGCTGCTGGAAAATACCAACCAGGGCGGCAACGCCAGCAAGCACAAGGTCGGTGCGGTCGCGATAGGGCAGAAGTTCACCTACGAGATGCAATTGAAGGGCGCCACGATCACGGTCAAGATCAATGGCGCCGCAACGAACTTTCAGATGGATCCGAGCTTCGATGGCGAGACCTTCTACTTCAAGGCCGGCGACTACGATCAATCCGCCACGTCGGGTACGCCGCAAACCACGCCGGGAACGGTGGCGAAGTTTTATGCCTTGAAGATCACGCATTAGGAAAGAGCAATGCCACACCGACAGCTCCGCAGGCGGGTTGTCGGTTCGCGGACCGAACATCCACAACTTTCTCCGTCTGGCAAGCTGTCAATCCTGACAGTTGATGCCGATTTATTGTTTGCCACAAGATGAGAAAATTTTGCCGCATAGGCTGGCGGGCGTGGCGCGGCAAAACACATCCAATAATTCGGAACGAACGGCTTTCACGAAGCGCTTGTTTCAAGGCACGCAGGAATCGGGGGGAAGATGAGGGGTTTGCTATGGCTGCGCGTCATCGGCCTGTGCCTGGGATTGGGCGGCTGCGCCGTGGTGCCGCCGCAGAGTGCGCAGCTCTCGGCTTCGGTCGGCCAGCAATTGCAGGACATCCGGCAAAGCCATCTGGCCTACATCGACCGCACCTACGCCATCCTGGAAGCGGAGGCCAATCGCGCGGTCGACAACATCTACGGTCCCAAATTGATCACTGCCGCCTTGAACGGCAGCTCTGGCGCGACCCTGATGTCCAAGCTGGAAGCGGGCAAGCGCGGCGGTGAAGACGCCAAGACAGCCGTGCTCTACACCACGCGCTTCCTGGAAAACATACGAAAGAACGTCGAGGCGGAACGCGCCCGCGTGCTGCAGCCGATCCGCGATCGGCACGCGCTGGCCCTGGCCAACGCCAACCAGGCTTGGAACCAGGTCATGCAGGGCAATACCACGCTGACGGTCTACCTCGATTCGCTGTCGAAAGTGCGCGATGCACAGGATGAGTTGCTGGCCAAGGCCGGGCTGGTCGATCTGCAGGACAAGACGGCGGCGACGCTGACCGATATATCCGACCGGCTCAACGAGCTCCTGATTCAGGCCAATGACAAGGATGCCGATATCAACCAGTTGGAAGGCGATTTGCGCGATATCGTCGGTAAAGCAAAAAACCAGTAGGAAGGAATATCACGATGCAAGGCGATTCCGGAAACGACGACCTCGACGATTTCGACCAGCAAATGGCGGCCGATTTTGCGCAAGCCGACCTCGACTCGGGTGCCTACGCCGACGCCGTGCAGCAGTTGCAGGGACAGGCGGCTCAGGCCGCATCGGCCGGCACCGTCGCCCCGGCCGATGCGCAAGCCTATGCCGATTTGCTTAAGGTGGTACAGGAAGCCGCGTCCGCGAACTTGTCGCAGGCACAGTTGAAGGCTCGTATCCTCGGCCTCGGCGATGCGGCGGTGCGCATCGCGAGCAGTGTGCGCAGCCTGGCTTCCGTATTCAGCTAAACGCGCTTCGTGACGGCCATGATATTGCAACGGACCGATTGGCGCCATCGTGCTGCGCTTGCCGGTTTGGCCGGTATCGCGTTATGCGCATGCGCCGCCGTGCCGGCGCATGCCGGCGAGCCGGTATTGCTGACGGTCGACCATGCCGTGCTCGCCGATGCGGCCGAATAGGCGGCCGCTCCAACATTTTATGGATTTCCCGCGCCACGCCAAATGAACCCAAGACTTTCCGACAGCATAGAAGAAGCGCAGCTCTTGCTGGCTTACGCCGCCAGGAATGGCATCACTATCGATCCGGCCACGATCGGCACGGTCGTCGCAGTCGGCTACAAGAAGAACGCAGGGACGATTGCGGAGCAGGATGAGGCCGCCTTTTGGCCGGCGCTGGAAGGGCTGGCTGCGAAGGTGAGCCCGGTGACGGTATTGAGCCTGAAAGCCATTACCGACGTGCGCACCGCCGAGCACCGCGGTTTCCTGGCGCGCCTGTTCAACAGCCGCTTCAGCGAATGGTCGGTCGCGCGCCGCGCCGTGCTTTGGTATACCAGCCTTGCCGTCATGTCGCTCGCGCTGTTGCTCGTGGTGCAGATTTACTGGCTGTTCGGGTTGTCGATCCAGAGCGATCTGCAGGAAGACAAAGCGGCATACGATAAGAACAGAGCCACTCTGGCCACCGCCAAGGAAGACGAGCGCGACAAACTCCGCGACGAGCGGAGCACCCTGGAATTGGAAAGCCGCTCCGACTACAAGTTGCTGGAGCGCTGGAGCCGGCCGTGGCAAGACAATTGCGACCCGGCCACGTCGGCCTGCGATTGCGCTTCGAGCGACACCGGCGCCCTTCAAGCCTGCATGAACATTTCACGCGAGAGCTCGTCCAAGGTTGTGCTCTCCATTCTGCAGCGCTACCTTCTGCCGTTGCTCTACGGCTTGCTGGGCGCCTCGGTCTACATCCTGCGCACGCTATCGAACCAGATCCGCACGCGTACCTATACCGAAGCGAGCAATATCGATTTCCGCATCCGGCTTTATCTGGGCACCTTGGGCGGCATGGTCTCGGCCTGGTTCATCAGCCCCGAGGTGGCCGGCAATCTGGTGAAGACGCTGTCGCCGTTTGCCATCGCCTTCCTGGCCGGCTACAGCGTGGAACTGTTGTTTGCCGTGATGGACAAGATCATTTCCGCCTTCAGCAAATCGCAGTAGGGCATAGCGCTTGCGTGCCGGAAAGGCAGGCGCCCGGGCAGATGTCGCCGCAGAACATGGTGACGGCGGACCGCCGCTGCGGCGGCGCGGTTGCGCGACATCCGTTATCTGCGCGGGCGACGAGTCTTACGCCGCCTTCGCCAGCGGCTGATCGAAGCGTTTTGCCGCTGCCGCCGTTACCACTTGCGCCACGGCCGCCGTCAGCTTTTTCCCATAAGGGACATGCAGGAATTCATTCGGCCCGTGCGCATTCGACTTCGGGCCGAGCACGCCGCACACCATGAATTGCGCCTTGGGGAAGCCCTTTTCCAACATGTTCATCAAGGGTATCGTGCCGCCCTGGCCGATATAGCCGCACGGTGCGCCATAGTATTGCTGCGAAGCGCTGTCGAGCGCTTGTTCGAGCCAGGGTTCCGTGGCCGGCGCGTTCCAGCCGGTGGCGGCACCGTGGTCGGGTTTGAAGATGACCTTGGCGTTGTAGGGCGGGTCGATTTCGAGCAGGCTCTTCAATTCTTCCGACGCCTTTACCGCATCGATCAGGGGCGGCAGGCGCAGCGAGAGCTTGAACAGCGTGCGTGGACGCAGCACATTGCCGGCGTCGGCCAAGGCCGGCAGTCCTTCGGCGCCCGTCACAGATAGCGTGGGAATCCAGGTGCGGTTGATCAAGGCTTGCAGCGGGTCGTTTGCCATCGGCAGCACGGAGTTGCCGTCGGCGCCGCAGGCCCAGGGATAGTTCTTCCACACCGCCTCGCCCAGGATGTCGGCGGTCTGGCGTGCCTGCTTCATGCGCTCGGCGGGGATTTCGCAGTGGAATCCCGAGGGCAGCAAGCGCCCGGTCTTGCTGTCTTCCAGACGGTCGATCAATTGGCGCATGATGCGAAACGACGACGGGATCACGCCCGAGGTATCGCCCGAGTGCACGCCTTCTTCGAGCACCTGCACTTCGAGCGCGCCGGTGATATTGCCGCGCAGCGAAGTGGTGAGCCAGAGCTGGTCGTAATTGCCGGCGCCCGAATCGAGGCAGACCACGAGCGAAACTTCACCCAGGCGCTCCTTGAGCGCATCGACATAGGGCAGCAAGTCGTAGCTGCCGGATTCTTCGCAAGTCTCGATCAAGCCGACGCAACGCGGATGCGGCAAGCCCTGATCCTTCAAGGCCTGGATCGCGGTCAGCGAGGCATAGACGGCATAGCCGTCGTCGGCGCCGCCGCGACCGTAGAGCTTGTCGTCGACATACTTCGGTGTCCACGGGCCATAGCCGGCGCGCCAGCCGGAAAATTCGGGTTGCTTGTCCAGGTGGCCGTACATCAGCACGGTGTCCTGGCCGGCATCACCCGAGGCGGGAATTTCGAAGAACAGCACCGGCGTGCGGCCTGGCAGCTTGATGATTTCGAGTTGCAGGCCGCCGACCTTCTGCGCCAGCACCCAGTCGGCCGCATCGCGTACTACGCGCTCAATGTGGCCATGCTTTTCCCAGTCGGCGTCGAAGCCGGGGCTCTTGGCCGGGATTTCAATGTAGCGCGTCAGGTTGGGAACGATTTCCTTGTCCCACTTGCCGTCGATATAAGTTTGCAGGGTGTCAGGGTTCAGGGTCGACATGATGCGAGTCTTTTTATAATGTGAGACTGCTAGTATGGTCCATATAGCGTAAATTTTCTGGAAAATGGGACATTTCGCCATTTCCCCGCGCTGCTTGGCCATTCGGCAGAATTCTGTTCGGTAAAATGCCGGATTTTTGGCGGAAAATGTCCATCGCTGCTTGGTTTATTGGCTCTCGTAACCATCCGTCAAAGTACTGAGAAATTGCACCAGGTCGGCGATTTCAGCGGGCGAGAGCGCCGGCGCCATGCCGGACTGGCGCGAAAACGGCATATCCGCCGTATCGACGTTGGGGCGGTTTGCTGCCGGCAAGTCGTCGAATTTCTGCACCGACCCGGCAACGTTCGGATACCACAGCCCGGGATCGGTATCGCGCTCGACGAGGAAAGTCACGGCGGTCGTCAGATCGGTAAAGCGGCCATTGTGGAAAAACACCTTGCGTGTGGCCACGTTGCGCAAGCTCGGCACCTTGAAGGCGCCGCACAAATCCTGGCGCGCCGTCAAGTCGGTGCGGTAGGGCCCGCACAGGCCGAGGTCGAAATACGCCGCAACGGCATTGGCCGGAATGGCCGGGTTGCGCGGCACGCCGAGCACGGCGTAGCCGTGATTGGTGAAGTCGGGTGGACTGCCGTCCAAACCTGAGGCGCTCGTATGGCAGGCATTGCAATTGCCCTTGGCCGGGTCGTTGAACAAAGCCAGGCCATGCGCTTCGGCATCGCTCAGTTGCACCTTGCCGGCGAGGTAGAGATCGTACTTCGAGTTGTACGGGTGGAAGCTCGGGTCTTCAAGCTGGAATTGCGCCAGCGCCGCGCTCATATCGGCAAATGCCGTATTCGGATCGTTGAAGATGTTGGCACCGAACACCTGCTGGAATTGCGCGGCATAGCTTGCCTTGGCCAGCCGTGCCACGACGGTGGCCGTGTCGCCATTGGCCATTTCGAACGAGGCAGTAAAGGGCAGCACGGGCTGGTCTTGCAATTGTGCCGCGCGGCCGTCGAGATCGAAGCCGCCGACGGGATTGCCGTGGCTATCGAAGGAAAAGACCGGCGTGCCGCCCAGGTAGTTGAGCGAAGGCGGGGCACGGAAGCCGTGCTGGTCGAGATGGACTCCGCCCAATTGCACGGCCAGGTTGTTGACCTGGGCATGCGCATTGTTGGGATTGTGGCAGGTCGAGCAGGCTTGTGCGCCCGAGGCCGACAGGCTGGTGTCGTTGAAGATTTTCTCACCGAGCGCGGCGGTGGGGCTGAGGCTCGAAGGCGTCGAGCCCCCGCTGCCGCCGCCGCAACCGTATAGGCACACCACGCTTGCGGCCGCTGCCGCAAGCGCTTTCTTCGAAAAAGCCATCGCTATTTGGTAACCGCGATCAGTGTGCTGTTGTTGATCGAATACACCGTACCGTCCGGACCGATCGCGGTCGGCGTGTACGCCTGGCCGTAGCCATTGTCGAGCCAGATCGATTGCGTCAGCGTGCCCGCCGTCAAATCCCAGCGGTAGAGTTTGCCGTCTTCGCTGTTGATGAAGATGGCCTTGCCGTTTGGATCGACCGCTGCTGAATTGACGCACCATTCGCGCACCGCGCCGGCCACCGCCGTAGTGGTATCGGCCGTCGGCCCGAGCACGGTCAAGACTTCATTCATCACGGTATTGCCGGAGATCGGGTCGGCCTCGGTGGCATTGGGATCGAGAATCGCCATCCTGTTCTTGCCGTCGCCGCTGCCGCCTTGCGCGCTGGTCTCGACATAGTTGTTGTACTTGCTCATCAAGAGATAGCTCGACGTACCCTTGTACGCCGCCACCAGCGAAGCGGGGACGATGGAAGGGGTGTCGTCCCAGCCGAACGAGCCCGGCGTCTTGGAGATCGACAGCGTGGAATCGAAATGCAGCAGCCAGCCGCGCGCATTGTGGACCGGGAAGTTCGATTCGAGCACGCCATAGTAGACGTCGCCGTCCGGGCCGATTACCGGCGAAGCGGTCGAATCGTCGGCGACCCAGGCAGGC
>DASVYZ010000719.1:0-4032 GCA_036391935.1 Burkholderiaceae bacterium
TTGCGCATGGGCTTGCCCACGGCATCGAGCTTCACGTCGCCCGATTGCTGCATGCACACGGTGACGCAAGTCTCGGTCATGCCGTAAAGCTGCTTCAGGTTGATGCCGATCGAGCGGTAAAAGTCGAACAGATCGGGCCCGATGGCTTCGCCGCCGGTATAGGCCACGCGCAGGCGCGAGAAGCCCAGCACGTTCTTCAAGGGGCCGTAGACGCACAGCTCGCCCAGGGCATACAGCAGCCTGTCGTGCCAGGCCACGCCGCCCTTCTTGTCGAGGATGCGCAAGCCCACGCGCCGCGCCAGCGCCATGAAGCGCTGGAACATGGTGCGCTTGATCCAGCCCGCATCTTCGATCCGTATCATCACTTGCGTCAGGATGTTTTCATAGATGCGCGGCGGGCCGAAGTAGTAGCTTGGGCCGATCTCGCGCAAATCCGTCATCACGGTTTGCGGCGATTCGGGGCAATTGAGACACAGGCCGGCCAACAGCGATTGCGCATAGGAATAGAGGAAGTCGCCGATCCAGGCCAGCGGGAGGTAGCACAGGATATTGTCGTTCTCGTTCAAGCCGTCGAAATCGACCAGGGTCCGGGCCGTGGCGATCATGGCGCGGTGGCTGTGGCACACGCCCTTGGGCTTGCCCGTGGTGCCCGAAGTATAGAGGATGACCGCCGTATCGTCGGTCTTGCCTGCCGCGACTTCGGCATCGAAAAAGCCCGGATGCTCGACATCGAACCGGCTGCCGAGCTCGGCCAGTTTGGCATAGCCGATCAGTTCGGGCTGGTCGTAGTGGCGCAAGCCGCGCTCGTCGTCGACGATAATGTGTGCGATGCGCTCCAGCTCCTGCTTGATCTCGAACAACTTATCGACCTGTTCCTGGTCTTCGGCCATGGCGAAGTCGATGCCGGCATCTTCCAGCACGTAGCGCATGTCGGCCGCCGGGGCATCCTGGTACAGCGGCACGGGAATGCCGCCCAGGCATTGCGCCGCCGCCATGGCCCAATACAGGCGCGGGCGGTTGTCGCCGACGATGGCCAGCGTCATGCCGCGCCGGAAGCCTAGCGCGGCCAGCCCGCAAGCCAGGCGCCGCACTTCGGTGGCGACCTCGGCCCAGTTCCAGCATTGCCAGATGCCCAAATCCTTTTCGCGCATGGCGGGGCGCCGGCCCCGTACCGCGGCGTTGCGCATCAGCAGGCGCGGAAAGGTATCGTTTTCCGCGATGTCCTTCGTCTCCATCATGGGCAGGCTCGCATACAATGTTGCGGGTTCTGGTTTTGGAGAATACTAGAAGCTCGCAGCCCGGTGTGTTGTCATCCGGCAGACAATTGCGGCATATTTGCGAAAAATCGTTTTTGCGGCGCACAAATGGAAAATATCATCGGCTTGACGGAAATGCTGCGCCAGGCGGTCTGGGCCAAGTCGCTCACGCCGGAGCAAATGGCGCGGGTCGAGCAAGACGTGGTGGAACGCTTTGCTCCGGCCGGCAGCTTCGTTTGCCGCAAGGGTGATCCTGTTGACCATTGGATAGGCGTGGTCGACGGCTTGCTGAAGATGAGCAGCGATTCTCCCGAGGGCAAGACGGTCACCTTCACCGGCATGCTGAACGGCGGCTGGTTCGGCGAAGGCTCGGTGTTGAAGACCGAGCCGCGCAAGTATGACGTGGTGGCCCTGCGCGACAGCCGCCTGGCCTTCATGCCGCGGGCTACCTTCGAATGGCTGCTCGACAACAGCATTGCGTTCAACCGTTTTCTGTTATTGCAGTTAAACGAGCGCTTGGGCGTCTTCATCTCGCTGGTCGAATACGACCGCATGCTCGACCCCGATGCGCGCGTGGCGCGTTGCCTGGGCGCTCTGTTCAATCCCTATTTCAATCCCGGCCGCATGCGCACCCTGCAGATTTCCCAGGAGGAAATCGGCTACCTCTGCAGCACGTCGCGCCAGCGCACCAACCAGGCCTTGCAGGTGCTGGAAAAGGCCGGTTTGCTGCGTGTGGATTACGGCAGCATCACCATCCTCGATGTGGACGGCCTGCGCAGCTTCGGCAGTTGAAGGAAAAAGTTATCTTGCCGATAAGTAAAGTAAGGGTAAACGGGCCACTGGTATGGGCCGTTTTACATATTGTCGCGCCGCTTTCGGTATCATGGAGGGACTATTACACTTAGAAAGTTCATAACATGGACACCCTAATCGGAGCTCAAGCCACTACCCGTGCGCGCATCCAGGCTTTGCGCGCGGCGATGAAGGCGCAACAACTCGACGCCTACATCGTTCCTTCCGCCGACCCCCATCTTTCGGAATACCTGCCAGGCCGCTGGCAGGGCCGCGAATGGCTGTCCGGCTTCACCGGTTCGGTCGGCACGCTGATCGTCACCCAGGATTTCGCCGGCCTGTGGGCCGACGGGCGCTACTGGTCGCAGGCCGAAGTGCAATTGGCCGGCACCGGCATCGCCTTGATGAAGATCCCGGTCGGCACGGCCACGCATCATATCGATTGGCTCGGCGTTAACATGAAGCCCGGCCAGACGGTCGGCGTCGACGGCGCCGTGCTTGGCCTGGCCGGTGCGCGCCTGCTGCAGCAGGCATTGGACGGCGCCGGTGCGAAGCTGCGCACCGATTGCGACCTGCTGCAGGAAATCTGGAACGACCGCCCGGAATTGCCGCCGCAACCGGTGTATGAACACGTCGCGCCGCACGCGCCCAAGAGCCGTGCCGCCAAGCTCGCCGCACTGCGTGAAGCCATGCGCGGCTACGGCGCCGAATGGCACTTCATCTCGACGCTGGACGATATCGCCTATCTGTTCAATTTACGCGGCTCCGACGTCAACTACAACCCCATCTTCGTCGCCCATGCGCTGGTCGGCCCGGAGCGCGCCAGCCTGTTCGTGGCCGACGGCAAGATCGACGGCAAGCTTGCCGCCGTGCTGGCCGCCGACGGCGTGGAGGTGCGCCCCTATGCCGAAGCCGCCACTGCATTGGGCAAGCTGCCCGCCGGCAGCACGCTGCTGCTCGATCCGCGCCGCATCACGCTGGGCTTGCGCAACGCCGTGTCCGACAAGGTCACGGTCAAGGAAGCGATCAACCCGACGACCTTCGCCAAATCGAGGAAGAGCGAAGAAGAAGCCCGGCACGTGCGCGCGGCAATGGAACAGGATGGCGCCGCGTTGTGCGAATTCTTTTCCTGGCTCGAAGCCGCAATCGGCCGCGAAACCATCACCGAGCTGACCATCGACGAAAAGATCACGGCCGCGCGCGCGCGCCGCCCCGGCTTCGTCTGCCCCAGCTTCGGCACCATCGCCGCCTTCCGCGCCAACGGCGCGATGCCGCACTACCACGCCACCGAGGAATCGCACGCCGTCATCGAACCGGACGGTTTGCTCCTGATCGACTCCGGCGCGCAATACCATGGCGGCACCACCGACATCACACGCGTGCTGCCGATCGGCGAGATCACCGACGAAGTCCGGCGCGATTGCACGCTGGTGATGAAGGGCGTGATTGCCTTATCCAGCACGCGCTACCCGCGCGGCGCCAAGTCGCCCATGCTCGACGCCATTGCGCGCGCGCCGATCTGGGCCGCCGGCATCGATTACGGCCACGGCACCGGCCACGGCGTGGGGTACTTCCTCAACGTGCACGAAGGCCCGCAAGTGATTTCCTGTTTCGCCCAGCCCGAACCCCACACGGCGATGGAACCCGGCATGATCACCTCGATCGAGCCCGGCATCTACCGTCCCGGCAAGTGGGGCGTGCGCATCGAGAACCTGGCCATGAATCGCCCGGCCGGCACCACCGAATTCGGAGAATTCCTCGAATTCGAAACCCTGACGCTATGTCCGATCGACACGCGCTGCTTCGATATGAAGCTGTTGCGCGCCGATGAGATAGCCTGGATCAACGGTTATCACAAGATGGTGCGCGAGCGCTTGTCGCCGTTGGTGCAGGGCGCGGCAAAGGAATGGCTCGAAAAGCGTACCGCGGCAATCTAAGAACGGTAGGGTGGGTGAGCGTAGCGTTATCCACCAAGCGCATCGAA
>DASVYZ010000720.1:0-1832 GCA_036391935.1 Burkholderiaceae bacterium
AACGCATCGACATCGACGATCTGGCAGCAGCGCAGCGCGCTTGCCGTCATTCGCGCTTGCCGGCGATGCGCATGGCGTCGGCCACAAATACTTATCCGGGAGCAGCCATCACGCTGTACCTGTTGACGTAAGCCTGAGCAATCAGGCCTGCCATCAGCCCGGATGTTCGCGAGAACTCCGGGCTTTTTGCTTGGTGCTTCAGATTAAATCGGATGGGGTATAGCTCAGCGGTAGAGCACGCGGCTTTGAACCGCGTTGTCCAAGGTTCGAATCCTTGCGCCCCTGCCACAAACTCTATCCCGGTAGCTCAATCGGCAGAGCAGCGGTCTCCAAAACCGTCTGTTGGGGGTTCAAGTCCCTCCCGGGATGCCAGTTTCATCTCACCGTAGCTCAATTGGATGAGAGCATCGGATTACGATTCCGAGGGTTGCAGGTTCGAGTCCTGCCGGTGAGGCCAGTTTGGGCCGGCGCACACAGACCCGTCTCGGCGCATGCCGATTCGCGTCGGCCCATCTTCACAATTACGCGATGGCAGAACGGAGATGCACCGGCCTGCAAAGCCGCCCCATGCCGGTTCGAATCCGGCTCGCGTATCCAAAAGACTCGGTCTTTACGGGTATTGAGTATCCGGCATGCTTGCTGCACAATCGCAGCAATCCGCAAAATGAGGTCATGTCATGAGTGAGGAAATCGAATCGATGGGCGCCTTGTCGACGGCGACGCTGGCTGCAGCGGCACTCGAAGCCGGTGCGCAGCACGGCGCACAGGAAGCGCACGGCAATTGCGCCAACTGCCAGACTCCCCTGACCGGGCCGTTTTGCCGCATGTGCGGCCAGCAGGCGCATGTCCACCGCTCATTGCTGCACCTGGTCGAGGAATTCCTGCATGGCGTATTCCATTTCGAAGCCAAAGGTTGGCGCACGATACCGCTGTTGATCTTCAAGCCAGGCATATTGACGCGGCGCTACATCGACGGCCGGCGCAAGACCTATGTTTCGCCGCTGGCGCTGTTCCTGTTCATGGTGTTCCTGATGTTCTTCGTCGCCTCGCTCGGCAAGCCCAGCGAAAGCATGAGGACGGCTGACGCCATCAGCGGCGTGCAGGCGCTCATCGCCGCCCGCACCGCAGAAATGGCGGAAACCAAGGCCGCCGTCGACAAGGCCTCGGCGGCGTTGGAGGCCGCGCGCAAACAGGGCAAGGATACCGCCGATCTGCAGGAAGAACTCGACGACGCCATCGACGAGCAGAAAAACGCCGACAAGGTCTTGCAAAGGCTGAACGAGGAAGCGGCCAAGCTGATTACCGCCGCCAACTAGGCGAATAAGCAGAATTCCCAATCGGCGGGCGCGGCCCCCGCGAGCGCCGATGCGGAAGAAACGCATACTGCGGAACTGCAAGCCGCAATCGACAAAGTCGCCCGCGAGCGCGGCATCAAGGGCAGCAACATCACCTGGGCCGACCGCCTGGCGGACAAGATCAAGAGCAAGGGAATGGGGCATTCCGACGTCCCCGCCATCGACGCGGCCCTGCATCACGCCGTCGAGAATCCCGAGCTGGCGCTGTACAAGCTGAAGAACACCACCTACAAGTATTCCTTCATGCTGGTGCCCATCTCCCTGCCCTTCCTGTGGCTGATGTTCTTTTGGCGCCGCGGCATCGGCATGTTCGACCACGCCGTCTTCGTGCTCTACTCGCTGTGCTTCATGTCGCTGCTGTTCGACGGCGTGATGCTGGCCGGCATGGCGGGCTGGAGCGGCCTGGCAGCCAATCTCGCCATCTGGGTGCCGCCGGTGCACATGTTCGTGCAATTGCGCGGCGCCTATGGATTGGGA
>DASVYZ010000721.1:0-13007 GCA_036391935.1 Burkholderiaceae bacterium
TGTAGGCGGTGGTCGATACCCAGGCCGCGTTACAGGCTGGCAGCGTGGCCTTGATGCTGCGCGTCATCACCTTCTGTTGTGCGCCGAGCGAATCATTGGAGCCGCCGCCGCAAGCTGCCAACATGCCGCCCATCAGGCCGACGGCCACCGTGCTGCCGATCTTTGTTTTCATCATCTCATCTCTCCTCGTAATATGAAAGAGGGGGCTTGCGCCCCCTCGCCTCATTTTGTTTTGCTCTCTCTCGTCCCTGTCCTCGTCCTTTATTCACCGGTTAAGGCAGGCTTAGCCTACGCTCACGATTTTCCAGGTCAACTGGTTTTCTATTTGTCGTTCCGCATGCATACCAATTGCATGCCTTGTGCATTGGCAAGCAGACCACAATGAATCCTTCCCAGAGACGAGTGAGCGACGTTCGCATAACAGTGCAAGCGGGCTGGTTGAGCTTGCAATCCACTCCGGTCGATGCGCAATGTGGTCTTATCGCGCGACGTACCACTTCCGGCCATTTTCGCGCGATCGTGCCATGCTGCAACACCTCAATGCGATTGAGCGAATCACAAAAATCGCGCCCGATTTCCGCTACACTCAGCGCTTTGTCTCAAGGAATTTCCCGTTACATGCAGCCACAAAAAATCCTGCTCTTGAGCGTTTCCGCCGGCGCTGGCCACGTGCGCGCCGCCGAGGCGATCCGTGCCGCGGCTGACGGCCACAGCGTGCTTCACGCCGACGTGATGAATTACGTTTCCAGCGGCTTTCGCAAGCTCTACACTGATTTTTACATCGGTCTGGTCAACCGCCATCCGGCGCTTTGGGGCTATCTCTATCAGGTGACCAATGAAGCCGAACCCAAGAGCAAGATGCAAAAGTTCCGCCGCGCTGTCGAACATCTCTCGACGCGCGCGTTGCTGAAGCAGATCCGCGACTTTGCGCCTGACCTCATCATCTGCACCCACTTCCTGCCCGCCGAATTGCTTTCGCGGGAAAAGCGCAAGGGCAATCTGGATTGCCCGGTCTGGGTCCAGGTGACGGATTTCGATCTGCACCGCATGTGGGTGCACGATCACATGGCCGGCTACTTCGCCGCCAATGACGAGATCGCCTACCGCATGCGTGCCTTCGGCTTGGCCGAAGAATCGGTGCACGTCACCGGCATCCCCATCATGCCCATGTTCGGCCGGCAGCACGACAGGCAGGCATGCGCGCGTGAATCTGGGCTCGATCCGGCGCGCACCACCGTGCTCCTGATGGGCGGCGGAGCGGGCCTGGGCGGCCTCGATACCGTCGCCGCACGCCTGCTCGACGTGGCGCCGGACTTCCAGATCGTGGCGCTGGCCGGCAAGAATCAGGAGACCTTGGCCGCGTTGCGCAACATCGCTGCGCATTACCCCGGCCGCTTGTTCCCGCAAGGTTTCACCGACAAGGTCGACCGGCTCATGGCGTGTGCCGATCTCGTCGTCACCAAGCCCGGCGGCTTGACGGTTTCCGAATGCCTGGCCATGGGCTTGCCCATGATCGTCAATTCGCCGATACCGGGGCAGGAGGAGCGCAACGCCGATTTCCTGCTCGAGCAAGGCGTGGCATTGCGCGCCAACGACGCCGTCACGCTCGAATACCGCGTACGCCTGCTGCTGAACGACCCCAAGCGCCTGGCCGAGATGGGCGCCAAAGCCAAGGCATTGGGCCGGTCGCAAGCGGCACGAGCCGTGCTCGACATTGCCTTGGCATAAGAAGATGAACGCGCCGTTGCGCTGGCAGCATCTGCTCGGCTTGATCGCCTTCACCATGCTGCTCGGTTTTTTCTTCGCCGAAGTCGAAATCCAGATCGAAGGCGCCGGCGGCTGGGCCGCCAATCTGCCGACCTGGCGCATCGAGCGCCATTGGCTGCTCGATATCTTCTGGGGCGGACGCGCCATGACCGGTTACCATGCCTGGGTATTCCCCTTCATCGCCATGCTGTTCCACTTCCCGCTGGTGTTCGCCGGTACCTGGTCCTGGCGCGCCCAATGCCGCGTGCTGGCTTGCCTGATGCTGTTCTGGACCACGGAAGATTTCCTCTGGTTTGTCTGCAATCCAGCCTATGGCCTGGAAAAATTCAACCCGGCCGGCGTCGCTTGGCACAAGCATTGGCTGGGCATTTTCCCGTCCGATTACTGGGCCGGCATAACCGGCTTGATCATCATGTTTTATCTATCCAACCGCCCTTCCTTCCGCAAGCCATGATCCGTTTTTCCGCCACCGCTTTTGCTTTGCTCGCCGCCGCTTCCGCCGCGGCGGCTCCCATCTCCGAAACCCAGGTCAATGTGGCCGACGTCAGCAAGGCTGGGATGCCGGGCAAGTCCTATCTCGCTGAGACCAGCATCGCCGCACCCGTGCCCAAGCTGTGCGGCATCATCACCGACTACACCGCTTACCCCGGCTTCATGCCCAACACGGATCAGACCAAGGTCGTGCAAGCGACAGAAAGCTATGCCCTGGTCGACATGACGCTCAAACTCCCCATGGGCAAGATCAAGAAATACCGCCTGCGCATGGAACCGAAGAGCACGCCGGCGTCCTGCCACTTGGCCTGGAAGCTGGTGCCCCAACCCGAGCTGAAGCAGGAAGAAACGATTGCCGACACCAGCGGCTATTGGGACTTGCAGCCAGTGGCGACAGACAAGAACAAGAGCGTGGTGAAATACTATGTCTATTCCGATCCTGGGCCTGTGCCGATGGGCCTGGGCTGGATCGTCGATTCTCTGGGTAAGGATAGTTTGCCCAAAACCCTGGAGGCCTTGCGCGCCAAAGCAAGGTAAGCCTTGTCCGCGGACAGCCCGCGGACACTTGGCGGACAGTCCGGACAGCCTGCCTGAACAAGCCTAACCCTTCAAAATCAGTTACTTATAATCTGGCACGCTTTCTGCCTTATGTCCCGCAAAGAGACATGGAGGCAGGCATGATCAGAGACACATCCGCACAGGACACAGTGGTTGCCGTAGCGCCCGGCGGCGCGCGCAGGCGCTGGCTGCGTGCCGGCATTCTCGGCGCGATCGGTGTAGCCGCCGTGGCGAGCCTGGTCGCGGCCTGGGCCAACACCTCGCATTCGGTCAATGCGGCGCGCCTGCGTTTCGCCGAAGTCGAGCGCGGCACGCTGGTACGCGACGCCGTGGTCAATGGCCGCGTTGTGGCCGCCGTCAGCCCCACGCTGTATGCTCCGGCCACGGCTATCGTCACGCTCAAGGTCAAGGCCGGCGACAAAGTCAAGAAGGGCGATGTGATCGCCATACTCGATTCGCCCGACCTGACCGAGGAACTCAAGCGCGAGCAAGCCGGTTACGACCAATTGCAAGCCGAGGTGGCGCATCAAGCCATCCTGGCCAGGAAGGAAAAGCTCGCCGCCCAGCGCGATGCCGACCAGGCCGAGATCGAGCGCGTTTCGGCCCAGCGCACGCTCGAGCGCATCCAGAACGCCGGCGAGCTTGGCGTGGTCGGAAAGATCGAATACATGAAGGCGCAAGATGCCGTGCGTTCGGCCGATATCCGCAGCAAGCATGCGGCTGCGGCTGCCGTGCTGGAAAACGAAGACGTCGGCGTCGAATTGAAGACCAAGGAAAGCCAGCTCGAGCGCCAGCGCCTGCTCGTTGAGGGTTTAAGGCGCAAGGTCGATGCCCTGCAGATGCGCGCCCCGGTCGACGGTTTCGTCGGCACCTTGTCGGTATCGGACCGCAGTGCCGTCGCGATCAATGCGCCTATCATGACTCTGGTCGACTTGTCCGTGCTCGAAGTGGAACTGGAAATTCCCGAAACCTACCTGGCCGATCTCGGCCTGGGCATGCGCGTGGAGATGACGGTGGGCGAAGCCAAGGCGGTCGGCAAGCTTTCTGCCATTTCACCCGAAGTGGTCAAGAACCAGGTGCTGGCGCGCGTGCGTTTCGACGGCGCCCAGCCCGAAGGCTTGCGCCAGAGCCAGCGCGTTTCGGCCCGCCTCTTGATCGAGGAAAAGCCGGACGTCCTGATGGTGGCGCGCGGCCCCTTTGTCGAAAACGAAGGCGGGCGCTTCGCCTATGTCGTCGAGGGCAGCACGGCCGTGCGCCGTCCGATCCAGATCGGCGCCACTTCCGTCACCGCCGTGGAAATCGTCTCCGGCGCCAAGCCCGGCGACAAGCTCGTCATTGCAGGAACCGATACGTTCAGCAACGCGCAACGCGTTTCGATCAATAACTAAGGAGCATTCATCATGCTGCGCATGAAAAACCTGAGCAAGGTCTACCGTACCCACATGATCGAGACGCACGCCTTGCGCGGCTTCGATATCCACGTCAAGGAAGGCGAATTCGTCACCGTCACCGGGCCTTCCGGGTCGGGCAAGACGACCTTCCTCAACATCGCCGGCCTGCTCGAGGAATTCAACGGCGGCGAATACCTGTTGGACGGCGTCAATGTGCATGGCCTGGACGACAATGCGCGCTCCAGGCTGCGCAATGAAAAGCTCGGCTTCATATTCCAGGGTTTCAACCTGATTCCCGATCTGAACCTGTTCGACAACGTCGACGTGCCGTTGCGCTACCGCGGCTTCGCCGCCGCCGAGCGCAAGCGCCGCATCGAGCAAGCCTTGACCCAGGTCGGCCTCGCCTCGCGCATGCGCCACTACCCGGCCGAACTCTCTGGCGGGCAACAGCAGCGCGTGGCCATTGCGCGCGCCCTGGCCGGCTCGCCGCGCCTCTTGCTGGCCGACGAGCCGACCGGCAATCTCGACACCCACATGGCGCGCGGCGTGATGGAACTGCTCGAGGAAATCAACGCCGCCGGCACCACCATCCTGATGGTGACGCACGACCCGGAACTGGCCGTGCGTGCGCAGCGCAACGTCCATATCATCGACGGCCAGGTCAGCGATCTGGTGCGCAAGATGCCGACCTTATTCGCCCACGAAACCGGCGGCGCGGCAGTGGCCGGCGGTGCGGTCTGAGGAGCTGCCATGTTGCGCTACTACTTCATGCTCGGCCTGCGCAGCTTGCGCCGCAATCCGGTGCTGACTTCCTTGATGGTCTTGACGCTGGCGGTGGGCGTGGCCGCGGCCATTTCCACGCTGACCATCCTGCACATGATGTCGGGCAATCCGATTCCCGAAAAAAGCGACCGGCTCTTCGTACCCTTGATCGACAACGGCCCCTTGTCGCTCTATACGCCGGGCCAGATGCCCGAAGACAATCAACTGAGCTATCGCGATGCGGTCAATTTTCTGCAAAGCGGCCAGGGCGTGCACCGTACCGCCGTCTTCGGCATCGCCGGCGGCATTGAGCCGGCGCGCGGGGATCTCGGCACGATTGAAGTGGACGGCCTCGCCACGACGAGCGACTACTTCCCCATGTTCCAGGTACCTTTTCTGCACGGCAGCGCCTGGGCCACAGAGCAGGACAAGGCCAAGGCTAATGTCGTGGTGCTGAGCCGGCGCATGAGCGAAAAGGTATTCGGCAAGGACAACCCCGTCGGGCGCCATATTCGCATGTTGAACGAAGACTTCGAAGTGATCGGCGTCTTGGGCGAGTGGAACCCGGTGCCGCGCTACACCCACCTGATCAACGGCAATGGCGGCACCATGGGCGGCGAGGACGACATCTTCATTCCGTTCCAGACCGCGATCCGGTTGCAGTTGAGCAATTCCGGCAGCATGAGTTGCAACGGCAACGTCAACCCCGGCTACCAGGGCTTGCTCGATTCGGAGTGCACCTGGATCCAGTTCTGGTTCGAAATGAAATCGGCCGCCGACCGCGCCAGGCTGCAAGACTATATCGACGGCTATACGCGCGAACAGCATCGCTTTTCGCGCTTCGTGCGGCAAAACGTCAACCGCCTGTTCGACGTCATGCAATGGATGGACCATTTGCACGTGGTCAGCGACGACGGCCCGATCTCGACCTGGCTCGCCTTCGGTTTCCTGCTGCTGTGCCTGGTCAACACGGTGGGGCTGTTGCTGGCCAAGTTCTCGGTGCGCGCCGGCGAAGTCGGGGTGCGCCGTGCGCTTGGCGCCAGCCGCGCGGAAGTGTTCAAGCAATTCCTGGTCGAAGCTGCCGTGGTCGGCCTGGCCGGCGGCATACTGGGTCTGGCGTTTTCTTCCGCGGTGCTGTGGCTTCTGGGCCGCCAGTCGGAACGCTATGCGGCGCTGGCGCATATGGATTGGAGCATGCTGGCCGCCACCTTCGGATTGGCCATCGCGGCCAGCATACTGGCGGGGCTGTTGCCGACCTGGCGCGCCTGCCAGGTGACGCCGGCCCTGCAATTGAAATCGCAATAGACCCGGGAGAACGTCATGGAAATCCGCCCTATCCTGTCCGCGCTGCTGCGCAACAAGTTCGCCCCGCTCCTGGTCGCCATGCAAGTGGCGCTGAGCCTGGCCGTGATGGCCAACGCGCTGCACATCGTCTCCCTGCGTTATGCCGCCGCCACACGCCCTTCCGGCGTCACCGATGAGCAAAACGTTTTCACCGTGCGCGTGCGCCCGCTGAAGGTGCCGTCGTTCGCCGAACTGATGGCGCAGCAGCAGCGCGACAAGGAGGTCTTGCGCGCCCTGCCCGGTGTGGTGTCGGTTGCTGCCGCCAACCAGTTCCCGATGTCGCAATCGGGGTGGAACAGCGGCGTCGCGGCCGACCGCAACCAGGCCCAGCCTACCGGCACGGCGGGGCGCTACAACACGGCCGATTCGCTGGTCAAGACTTTCGGGTTGCACCTCGTCGAAGGACGCGACTTCACGCCGGCCGATGTGCTGGAGGTCGACTTCGATACCGCCGATTCGAAAAACGACAAGATCATCATCACCAAGGCACTGGCCGATGCTCTCTTTCCCGGCGCCGCCAGCGTGGTCGGCCGGTCGATGTTTTTCGGCATCGGCGCCGATGCCGAAGAAATGCACATCATCGGCGTGGTCCAATGCCTGCAGACTCCCGGCGCGGCCAATGGCATCAAGGGCGAGTACTCGACCATCGAGCCGATACGCAGCGCCAGCCCGCCCGGAGCCTATGCGGTACGGGTCGAGCCGGGCCAGCTCGAGCGCGTCATGCGCGACGCCGAAGCGGCGCTGCGCAAGGTGCGCAGCTACCCGGTGCTGATGAAGACGAGCAGTTTCGAGGAATATCGCGCCATTCGCTATCGCGACGACCGCACGCTGGCATGGATGCTGGTGGCGGTCAGCGCCTTGCTGCTCCTGATCACCGCCAGCGGCATCGTCGGCATGACCAGCCTGTGGATCTCGCAGCGGCGCAAGCAGATCGGCGTGCGCCGCGCTCTTGGGGCGCGGCGCATCGATATCCTGCGCTATTTCATCACGGAAAACTTCGTGATCACCAGCGGCGGCGTGGCGGCCGGCCTGGTATTGGCAATGGCGCTGAACCGGGTGTTGGTGAGCCAGATTGAAATGAGCCGCTTGCCGCTGGGTTATCTTGCGGCGGGCAGCGTCCTGCTATGGCTGCTCGGCGTGCTGGCTGTGCTCGGCCCGGCACGCCGTGCAGCGCTCATTTCGCCGGCAATCGCGACACGCGCCGCGTAATCAGATAGGATGCGCGGATAATACGCCAGCTTAGTCATACGCCCCAGCCCATGCCAACCATCCTGGTCATCGACGACAACAAATCGGTCGCGCTTGCGCTCGACGTGCTGTTTTCGCTGCACGACATCGCCAGCCTGCATGCCGATACGCCGGCAAAGGGGCTGGCCATGCTGGCCGCCGATGCGGTCGATCTCGTGATCTGCGACATGAACTTTACCGGGGATACAACCTCGGGCGCGGAAGGCGTGGCGCTGTTCCGCGAGATCCGTGCACGCCATCCCGACCTGCCGGTGATCCTCTTGACAGCCTGGACCCAGCTCGACGTCGCAGTCGATTTGATCAAGGCCGGCGCGGCCGACTACATGGCCAAGCCCTGGGACGACCAGCGTCTCCTGGCGACGGCAAAAAACCTGCTCGAACTGGGGCAGGCCAATCGTGAATTGCAGCGCCGCCTGAAGCATGAAAGGCGGCAGCGGCGCGAACTCGAAGAACGCTACGACTTGCGCGGCATGGTCTGGGCCGACGCCGCCACCGGGCGTGCCTTGACCCTGGCTTGCCAGGTTGCGCGTTCCGAGGTGCCCATCCTGATCACGGGACCGAACGGTGCCGGCAAGGAACGCATCGCCGACATCATCCAGGCCAATTCGGCTGTGCGCGACGGCCCCTTCGTCGTCCTTAACTGCGGCGCCCTGCCGTCGGAGCTGATCGAAGCCGAATTGTTCGGCGCCGAGGCCGGCGCCTACACCGGTGCGGGCAAGGCGCGCGAAGGCAAGTTCGAAGCGGCCGACGGCGGCACGCTGTTCCTGGACGAGATCGGCAACCTGCCGCCTGCCGGGCAGATGAAGCTGTTGCGCGTGCTCGAAACCGGGCGCTTCGAGCGGCTCGGCTCGAACCGCGAGCGCCAGGTCAAGGTGCGCATCGTCAGCGCCACCAATGCCGACCTGCCGGCCATGATACGCGCCGGCAGCTTCCGCGAAGACCTGTATTACCGGCTCAACGTGATCGAGCTGGCGCTGCCGCCTTTGTGCGCCCGCCCCGGCGATATCGTGCCGCTGGCCGAACACTTCCTCGGTCCGGGCAAGAGCCTGCAAGCCGGGGCCGTCGCTGCACTGATGCGCCACACCTGGCCGGGCAATGTGCGCGAATTGAAAAACATCATGCAGCGCGCCGCCTTGCTGGCGACGGGCGACTGCCTCTCGGCGGCCGACTTGCATCTGCCCGCCGCGACAGCAGCCCAGAGCGCGGACGCCGAACCGGACCGCGGCGCCATCGAGCGCGCCCTGGCCGAGTCCGGCGGCGTCGTGGCCCAGGCCGCCGCCGCCCTCGGCATGAGCCGGCAGGCACTGTACCGCCGTCTCGAACGGCTGGGCATCAACCGCGGCGCATGAGTCCCGCGCCCAAGCCGAAACGCCAATCTCTGGTCGCGCGTGCGACCCTGATCGTGTTTCTGCTGACCGCTGTCGCGGTTTGCCTGCCGCTGCTTTTGCTCCAATGGCTTCCGCCGGCGTGGGCTGCCGCGGTTTCCTTCGTCGTCTTGCTGCCGGCGGCCTGGCTTGCCGCGCGCGCGCAATGGGAGCCGATGCTCTCGATCTTTCGCGCTCTCTCGGGCACGGTCGCAAGCTATCGCGATGGCGACTACTCTTTCGGTTTGCGCTGGGACCGGCACGACGAATTGCGCGACCTGGTCGACGCGCACAACGAACTGGGCGAGGTCTTGCGCGCCCAGCGGCTCAACCTCGTGCAACGCGAATTGCTGCTCGATACCATGGTGCAAAACACGCCCGTGGCCATGCTGCTCGTGACCGATGGCGGCCCGGTGATCTTCGCCAATCTCGCGGCGCGCCAGATGCTGAACCAGGGACGCAGGCTTGAAGGCATGAGCCTGCAGGACGTGCTGGACCAAGCCCGGCCGGCCTTGCGCGAAGCGATGGCACGCGGTGGCGACGGCTTGTTCACCGTCGGCGGGGAAGACGAGGAAGAGGTCTACCACCTGGCCCGGCGCGCGTTTCACTTGAACGGACGCGCGCATGAATTGCTCCTGCTGCGCCTCTTGACCACGGAATTGCGCCGGCAAGAAGTGCTGACCTGGAAAAAGGTGATCCGTGTCATCAGCCACGAGCTGAACAATTCCCTGGCACCGATCGCTTCGCTGGCCGGCTCAGGCGTGGAACTGCTGCGGCGCGGCCAGCCGGAACGGCTCCCGGATATATTGAATACGATAGGGGAGCGTTCGCGCCACCTGGAGAGCTTCATCGTGGGCTATGCGCGTTTTGCCAAGCTGCCGGCGCCGCGCATGGAAGCCGTGGCATGGCCGGGCTTTATTGCGCGGTTGGCCGCGCAGTTTCCGCAGGTGCGCATGTCCATCGAAACGGAGACCGGTTTGGCCTGGTTTGACCCGGCACAGATGGAGCAGGCGCTGATCAACCTGCTCAAGAACGCGCATGAATCCGGCTCGCTCCCCGAAGACGTTGCCCTGGCCGTGACGATGCAGCAGGGCCACATTCGAATCGAGGTCGCAGACCGCGGCAGCGGCATGAGCGAAACGGTCTTGACCAACGCGTTGATCCCGTTTTATTCGACCAAGCGCAGCGGCACCGGTCTCGGGCTGGCCTTGACACGCGAAATCGTCGAAGCGCACGGCGGGCGCATTACCCTGTCCAATCGCGAGGGTGGCGGCTTGCTTGCCAACGTGGTTTTGCCGACGCGCCCGCTCGATTGACCGGGCAAAGCCCCGTCTCGGGTCAGGTCAGTTAATCAGGCGTATCGCGAAGGGATAGCGGTAAGCCTGGCCCTTGGAGCTGGCTACGGCCCCGAGGATACAAAACACGATGTTCAAGATGTAAAGTGCGGGGAACAGGAATGCGCCGATGACGATAAAAGTCAATGCGGCCGCGATCGCATAGCCGATGATCACAGTGATCTGGAAGTTGAGCGCTTCGCGCGCTTCCTGCGCCACGAATGGCGAATCGTCCTTCTTGATCAGCCAGATGACCAGCGAAGGAATGAAGCCGAAGAAAATACCCAGCAAATGGGCCAGCATGGCCATGGTGCTGTCGTCCTTGCTCGGTGCTGTAGTCACGATATCGTTCATAAAAAATCCCCTGTAATGGTGGAACTATTGGCAAACGCGTATTTGTTTCTTTTGCAATTTAATCATAGCCCATAATTTGCAAAACGGGCCATAATTAATCATTTTGCATCTGCATCATCGCACTATCATGCCACTCTGTCACTGGTGAAAATTACCGCCAATTACCGTACCCTGATTGCAGTGCGGCGTCTAAATTGATCGTGCGAGCAAGCTGGAATCAAAACGGGTTGCCGACAAATAATTGAACAGGGTGAAATCATGATAGTCGTTACAACAGAAAACCTGACCGGCCATCGCGTCAGGGAAGTCAAGGGGCAGGTATTCGGCGTGGTCGTGCGCAGCCGCGGGCTGGCCGGCAATTTCATGGCAGGCTTGCGCTCGATCTTCGGCGGCGAGATCACCGAATATACGCAATTGCTCGAGGAAGCGCGGCGTCATGCGGTCGACCGCATGGTCAGGAATGCCCAGCGCATGGGCGCCAATGCCATCGTGATGATGCGCTTCGATTCGGCCGAGATGGGGCAGACTATGAGCGAAATCGTTGCTTATGGCACGGCGGTCGTGGCCGACAAGGTGGAATGAATGCTGCGCGCCTTCGTGCTGCTGCTGTCCGTCGCCCTGGTGGCGGCAGGCCTTTTCTTGAGCTTCGTCGGCGAACACGTGGCCTGGCCCTTGCTGATCTGGGGCGCGATCCTGTTGCTGGGCACCGTGTTCGAGCGCTGGCGCTACGGCGCCAATGCCAGGCGCGAAGGCGAGGGCTGGGTCGCGACCGATGAGCGCTTCATCGATCCGGAAAGCGGCAAGCTGGTGCAGGTGTACTATCAGGCATCGACCGGCGAGCGGCGTTACGAGCCGGTCGAGTAGGGAAAGCAACGTAGGGTGGAAAAGCCGAAGGGGCATTCCACCAGATTCGTCAAATAACGTCTTCTAGGCGCGTAGTGGAATCGCCGGGCGTCGCACACCTTCGGCTTTTCCACCTTACAAAATCAAGCCGCCTTTTTAGTCGGCGCCTTCTTGGCCGGCGCTTTGGCCGCGGCCTTGGTCGCGGGTTTCTTCGCCGCAGCCTTCTTCAGCGGCGTTTCTTCGGCCGGCTCGGCGGCTTTCGCTGTCTTGCTCGCCTTTTTGGCCTTGGGCGCTTCTTCTTCCTGCTCTTCGGCCTTACCCTTGGCGGGCGCCTTGCCCTTGCGCTCTTCGAACTCGAAGCTGACCTTGCCATCCTTGCCGCGCACCAGGAAAGCCTTGAACGGCCGGCGCGTGCGTTGCGACACGAAGCCGGGCAAGAGATCGGTGCGTCCGTCGTTGAGCAACTTGCTCATCTGCTCGGGCAGGATCTCTTGCTGCAGGATGATGCGGCCGCTGCGGAAGTCGCAAGCCTTGGGCTTGGCGACCGTGTTTTCGCAGACGTAGGCCAGGCCCATTTCATAGACGCCGCCGCCGCATTTCGGGCAGGCGCCGAGCGAAGTCTTGCCGGTGAAATCGACGCCCTCGCCGTCTTCGCCCTCGTCATTGTTTTGGCCGAAGTCGAACTCGAGCTTGCAGTTCTTGATCTCTTCGTCGCGCACGATCTTCAGGATGGCGGCAAACGGCCGGCCCATCTTGGAGCGGAAGCCTTGCAGCGGGCCGATGGTGCGCTGGGACAGCAATTCCTCGACCTCGGCGATCTCGAACTGGCGCCCGGCGGGCGTCTTGGTCATCGAGAATTCGCACTTGGTGCAGGCGAAGCGGCGATAGTTTTCCTTGACCACCCCGCCGCAATTCGGGCATGGCGTCTTCAAGGTGGCATAGTCGCCCGGAATCGTTGCGTTGTCGTATTCCTTGGCGCGCTTGACAATGATCTGGGTCATCTGCGCGATTTCGCGCATGAATTCCTCGCGGCTGATCTTGCCGCGTTCCATCTGCGACAGCTTGTATTCCCACTCGCCAGTCAATTCCGGTGCGGTCAATTCCGCCACGCCGAGGCCGCGCAACAGCGTCATCAGCTGGAAAGCCTTGGCCGTCGGGATCAGTTCGCGCCCTTCGCGCAGCAGGTATTTTTCCGTCAGCAAGCCTTCGATGATGGCCGCGCGCGTAGCCGGCGTGCCCAGCCCCTTGCCGGCCATGGCGTCGCGCAATTCCTCGTCGTCGACCAGCTTGCCGGCGCTCTCCATGGCCGAGAGCAGCGTCGCTTCCGAATAGCGCGCCGGCGGCTTGGTGACCAGGCCGTTGGCGGCGATCTTGTCGGTCTTGACCTTCTCGTCCTTGGCCACGGGCACCAGCGTGCCGGCATCTTCGCCGTCCTTGTCCGCCGCCGCATCCTTGCCGTAGATCGCCATCCAGCCCGGGTTGGTCATGACCTTGCCTTCGGTCTTGAATTGGTGGCCCACGACGTCGGTATAGCGCGTCGTGACCAGGAA
>DASVYZ010000722.1:0-1504 GCA_036391935.1 Burkholderiaceae bacterium
GATGCAGACGCTTTCGCAAGTCGAAGGCAAGAAGCACCTGGACAGCGTGCCCGTGCGCGAACTGCCCAACGGCCAGGTGGCGGTGCGCACCTTGCCGCACACTTTCTGGGACATGTTGCTGCTCTCGGGCGTAACGGCGGATGTGTGGATGCAGCCCGGCGTGACGCGCGCCAACCTTAAGGATAACTGCGCCTCCGCCTATGATGCGAAGAGCGCGGCGCACAAGAGCGGCAAGCTGGCCCTGGTGCTTGGCGCCGGCAACATCGCCGCCATCGCGCCGCTCGACGTGTTCCAGAAACTGTTTGCCGAAAACCAGGTCTGCATCCTCAAGATGAACCCGGTCAACGATTACCTGATCGAGTTCCTGGTGCCCGCACTGAGGCCCTTGATCGACCGCGGCTTCCTTGCCATCGTGCGCGGCGCGGCAGATGTGGGGCAATATCTGTGCAACCACGCCCTGGTCGAGGAAATCCACATCACCGGCGCCGGCGCTTCGCATGACGCCATCGTCTGGGGAACGGGCGAAGAAGGCCGAGCCAACAAGGCGGCCGGCACGCCGAAGAACAGGCGCACCATCACCTCCGAATTGGGCGCCGTATGCCCGACCATCGTCGTGCCCGGCCCCTGGTCGGAAGCCGATCTCGCTTTCCAGGCCGAGCAGGTGGCGACGCAGAAATTGCACAACTCAGGCTTCAATTGCGTGGCTTGCCAAGTCCTCATCATGCCGCAGAGCTGGGACAAGCGCACCGCCTTCCTGAGCAAACTCGAATCCACGATGAGCGCGTCGGAAGCGCGCGGCCTGTACTACCCCGGCGCGAAAGACCGCCTGGCCGGCTTTGCCGATGCCAACCCGAAAGCGCGCCATATCAAGCGTGCCGGCGGTGAGGATATCCTGCTGGCCGCGCTGCCCCCGGCATCCAACAGCTATGCCGAATCGACTGAAGTGTTCGCGCCGGCATTGGGCGTGGTCGATCTGCCCGGTGACAACGCCGAAGCCTATCTGCGCGCAGCGATCGATTACGCCAACAAGCAACTCTATGGCACGCTGGGCGCCAACATCGTGATCCACCCCAAGACGATTGCCGCCATCGGCCGCAAGCGTTTCGAGGAAATGCTGATCGAACTGCGCTACGGCACCATCGCCATCAATGCCTGGACCGGCGTCGGCTTCCTGACGCCGCAAGCGACCTGGGGCGCTTTTCCCGGCCACACGCTGGCCGACGTGCAAAGCGGCATCGGCGTGGTGCATAACTCGATGTTATTCGACAAGCCCGAGCGGACGGTCGTGGAAGCGCCGTTCCGTCCCTTCCCGCGCAACCTGCTGTCGCTGTCGTTCACCATGCTGCCGCGTCCGCCATGGTTCGTGACGAACAGGAAAGGCAATACCCTGGGCAAGCTGCTGGTGGATTTCCAATACCGCCCCAGCCTGCTGAAGATGCCGCGCATTTTCCTGAACGCGTTGTTGGGCTGATGGAAGCGGAAATCCTCGATATCAGGCACGAGC
>DASVYZ010000723.1:0-4295 GCA_036391935.1 Burkholderiaceae bacterium
CCGGCCGTGGGTCGAGGCGTGGGGACCCGGTGCACCCGACACCACGAACGCGGGCGGCGCAAGCCGCATGATCGGCGGATAGGAAAACGACATGAATCGATACAGCCCGAAGCTGACCCTCATGCAGATCATCAACATGAATATCGGCTTCTTCGGCATCCAGTTCAGCTTTGGTCTGCAGCAGAGCAACATGAGCCCGATCTACAAGTTCCTGGGCGCCGACGAAGCAACCTTGCCGCTGCTATGGCTCGCGGGGCCGGTGACGGGCCTGATCGTCCAGCCCATCATCGGCTCGATGAGCGACAGGACGGTCAGCCGCCTGGGAAGGCGGACGCCGTATTTCCTTGTCGGCGCCATTCTCTGCAGTCTCGGCCTCCTGGCCATGCCCTTCAGTTCCGCGCTATGGATGGCCGCCGGCATTCTCTGGATACTGGATGCGGCCAACAATGTGACCATGGAGCCGTACCGCGCATTCGTCGGCGACAGGCTCGACCCGTCGCAACATTCGACGGGCTTCCTGATCCAAAGCGCCTTCACAGGCTTCGGACAGGCATTGGCCTACCTGACGCCCTCGATTCTTGTTGCCGCCGGGATGGACGGCGGCGCCGTCACGGCGTCGAACATTCCGAACATCACCGTGGCGACATTCCTGATCGGCGCCGTGTTTTCCACCGCAACGATCCTTTGGACGGTGAAGACGACCCCCGAGACGCCGGGAACGGAGCCCGGGGAACGCGCGGGCCGCGCGAAATTGCTCGATCTCAGGGCAACGGCCGGAGAAATACTGGCCGCATTCAAAGAGATGCCGCCGACGATGCGGCAGCTCGCCCTCGTCAAACTCTTCCAGTGGTACGCGATGTTCTGCTACTGGCAATACATCGTCCTGTCGCTCTCCACCACCTTGTTCGGCACCACGGACGAACACTCCGCGGCATTCCGCGCGGCGGGCCTGCTGAATGGGAAGATCGGCGCCTTCTACAATTTCGTCGCGTTCCTGGCCGCACTGGCCATGCTGCCGCTGGCGAAGCGATATGGCGCGAAGCTGCTGCATTGCGCGAGCCTGTTCATGGCGGGCTGCGCCATGTTCGCGATTCCCATGATCCACACACCGGCGCTGCTCCTGTTGCCGATGATAGCCATAGGCATTGCCTGGGCAAGCATGATGGGCAATCCCTATGTGCTGCTTGCCGGATGCATTCCCGCCGAGCGCGTCGGCGTGTACATGGGGATTTTCAACATGTTCATCGTGATTCCCATGATGATCGAAATCTTTACGCTGCCGCTGATCTATCGGAGCTGGCTGGCCGGCAATCCCGAGAACGTCATACGCCTGGCCGGCGCGCTGCTGATTTGCGGCGCGGCAGCGGTGCTCCTCGTGCAGACCGCGAGGGCGAAAAAAGCCACGGCCGATGCGGAATATGAATTGCCTTGAACGATGCGCCCCTTCATGACATGAGCCCGACCATGACAAACCGATCCACCTACCCGCGCCTGCTGGGCGACATCGGGGGCACGAACGCCAGATTCGTCCTGGAGACCGGCCCGCGCCGGTTTGAGTACGTGCAGGTATTGGCCTGTGCCGACTATCGCTCCCTGGAGTCGGCACTGGCGAGTTACCTGGACTATGCGCTGGCCCAATGCCGCAGCCCGATCCGGCATGCCGCCCTGGCCATTGCCAATCCGGTCGATGGCGACAGCGTGAAGATGACGAACCATCACTGGCACTTCTCGATTTCGGCATTGCGCGAACGGTTCGCTTTCGACACGCTTGAAGTCGTCAACGACTTCAAGGCGCTTGCCATGGCGCTTCCCTTGCTGCCGCGCGAGAAGACTGTCAAGGTCGGGGCGGGCAAGGCCCGCAAGGAAAGCGTGATCGGCCTGGTCGGCGCCGGCACGGGGCTGGGCGTGTCCGCCTTGATCCCCGTCGACGGGAAATACGTCGCGATGGATAGCGAAGGCGGCCACGTGACGTTTTCGCCTTCCACCGATACGGAGATGGCGATCCTGCACATCGCCCGCCGCGACTATCCGCACGTGTCGGCCGAAAGATTGATGTCGGGCGTCGGACTTCACATCGTCTACCGCGCCCTGGCCGAACTGGAGAATTGCACGCCTGACGATATCGACGTGCCGCAAATCATCAAGCGCGGCCTGGCGAAGAGTTGCGCGATTTGCGACAAAACCATCGACGCGTTCTGCGACATGCTGGGAACGCTGGCGGGCAATGTCGGCGTGACGTTCGGCGCCAAGGGCGGAATCTACATCGGCGGAGGGATCGTCCCCCGCCTGGGCACACGATTCGCCGATTCCGGCTTTCGCGCGCGCTTCGAAAGCAAGGGGCGCTTCTCGAGCTACCTCGCTGAAATTCCAACCTACGTGATCGTGGACGATTTCCCGGCCTTTTTAGGCGTTTCCGCGATCCTGGACCAGTCAAGCCGGGCATGCTCCTGACCTGACAACAACACCGGGCATTCAATCACCTTACCTCGCAGTGCAAACGTTTGCACTGCTTTGCGCACCCCGATGGCGCGAGCCTGTTCCAGATCGCATGGAACGATTCCTGATGCCGGGCCGACCGAGGCTCGCCTTGAAAAACTCAGCTCTACACCTCCGCACGTTTATGCAATTCGAGGCAGAAATCCGGCCCCTGCATCGCTGCTGCGATCAATTCGCAACACTTCCATCAAATGCTGCAACGCGCGATTGCAATCGATTGCATTGAGGCTCATAATTCATGCGCTGACGCAATCGTTTGATGCGAAGTCCGGACCTTGGCATCGGCGTTGCCTGGCGCCAGTGAAGTACCCAGGAGACACCAGATAAACTACGATGAGGCAATAATGATCACAACACCATTCAAGTTGGGGCGCATGGCAGGGGCGGTTTCGATGGCCCTGTTTCTCATGCAATCCTCACACGCGCAACAGGCGACGGACACGTCTTCGCCTCCGGACACCAACAACAAGCTCGATCTCAACCAGATTGTCGTGACGGGTACGGCCATCGGCATCCCGAAAATGAAATCGAGCAGCTCGCTTTCCACGCTTGACGCCGACCAGATCGAAATGAGCGCGCCCAGCAGCGCCGCCGACCTGCTGCGCAGCATCCCGGGCGTGCACTCCGAAGCATCGGGCGGCGAAGGCAATGCGAACGTGACGGCGCGCGGCATTCCGATTTCGGCCGGCGGTTCGCGCTACATCGGCTTTCAGGAAGACGGCGTTCCGGTCCTGCTCAACGGCGACTATGCCTTCGTGACGCCGGACATGTTCATCAAAGTGGACGACACGATAGACCACGTCGAAGCGGTGCGCGGCGGCACCGGCGCCGTCCTCGGCTCGAACACCCCGGGCGGCATCATCAATTTCATCACCAAGACCGGACTCGAAGAAGGCGGCAGCATCGGCATCAGCAGAGGCCTGGGCTTCGACCAGAACCGCGTCGATTTCGAGTATGGCGGGAAGATTTCCGACTCGACGCGTTACTACGTCGGCGGTTTCTACCGGCAAGGCGAAGGCGTGCGCGATTCGAACGGCCTCACGCTCGAGCAAGGCGGCGAAATCAAGGGCAACATCACGCACGAGCTGGGCGGCGGCAGCTTTATCCGCCTGACCTTCAAGCATCTCGACGACCAGACGCCGATCGACATGCCGGTCGCGTTCACGCTCAGCCATGCCAATCCGACCAAGGCCAATCCCGCGACGGTCGGCAGCTACCCGGGCATCGATCCCCTGACCTACAGCTACTACTCGCCCTACTGGCCGAGCGTCACCATGCGCGGCGCCAACAACCAGCTTGCCACGAACAACATCAACAATGGACTGACGGTCGTGGAAAACAATGTCGGCCTGGTCGGCTCGTTCAACATGGGCGACGGCTGGAAGCTCGACGATACCTTGCGCCACTCGGACAAGAGCGGCGGATTCTATGCGCCGTATCCGACGGCCAATCCCTTCACGGCCAACGCCGGCACCGTCTATGCGGCCGGGCCGAACGCCGGCAAGGCCTACACCGGGCTGGTCACGGAATTGTCCGCGTTCGACACCAATTTCGACAATTTGAACAGCACCTACAACGGCATGAAACTGTCGAAGGTCTTCGACTCCGCCAGCGCCGGCAAGTTGACGGCGCTGTTCGGGTGGGACCTGAACCTGCAGAACATCGGCGTGACGCAGAATCTGCCGCATTATCTGTTCACCTCCGGCAGCAACCCCGTTCCGCTTTCCGGCACGAACGCAAGCGGCGTGGCCACCGACGCCACGGGCTTGTTGCCGGACTCAAGCAACTGGAGCGAGCAG
>DASVYZ010000724.1:0-2802 GCA_036391935.1 Burkholderiaceae bacterium
CACTTTCTGCAACCAGCTAACCTATCGGACTAGTTGGCTTGGTTAAAGAAACGGCAGGTATGACGACATTTCTCAAACATGGCGAAGGCAGGGCACCGGTTGCGCCACGCAGGGCGGACTGATCCATGCGCATCGAATCCCCCCAGGTCTTGATGACGTCGCAACCGGATATGAACCCGCTCGCCAACGTGCCGCCCAATCTGGTGCAATCGATCCGCGCCTACCGCGTGCTCGATCTGCAGGCCGAGGCGGCGGCGTCCGGCCAGCATTTCCTGTACGCCTATCTGGGAGAGGCCGAAACCAAGACCCAGGTGCTGGCCGCGATAGGGCGTGCCTTTCACTTCCAGCGCGCCTTCGGCAAGAACTTCGACGCCATGCGCGATTGCCTGACCGAGCTGACCTGGAAAGCCGGTCCGCAACCAGGCTTCATCATCGTGCTGGAGCAATTGCCCAACACGCCGCAATTCGACCGCGAAGCCCGCGAAACCCTGCTCGACGTGTTCCGCGACGCGGCCGATTTCTGGGCCGAGAAAAAGGTCGCGTTCCGCGTCTTTTACTCTTTTCAATAAGACATTCCTGCCGCTTGTGAGGCCGGGCAACACGCCCGGTGCGGTACAATGCGCTCCATGAAAAACATTGTCATCCTGATTTCCGGTCGCGGCAGCAACATGGAAGCGATCGTGAAGGCGGCACAGGCTGAAAAATGGGCGGCACGGGTGGCGGCCGTCATCAGCAACCGTGCCGATGCCGAAGGATTGCGCTTCGCCGAATCCCACGGCATTGCCACCGCCGTCGTCGCCAACCGCGACTATCCCACGCGTGAAGCCTTCGATGCCGCCTTGCGGGAAGCGATCGACCGTTTCGCTCCCGATCTGGTCGTGCTGGCCGGGTTTTTGCGGATACTGACCGCGGGCTTCGTCGAACACTATGCCGGGCGCATGTTGAACATCCATCCTTCGCTGCTGCCGGCCTTCCCGGGCCTGCATACGCATCGCCAGGCGCTGCAAGCCGGCGCGAAGACGCATGGCGCCACGGTGCACTTCGTCACCGCCGATCTCGATCATGGCCCCATCGTGTGCCAGGCCGAAGTCGAGGTGGAGGAGGGCGATACCGAAGATACGCTGGCGGCGCGCGTGCTGCGGCAGGAACACGCGATTTACCCGCGTGCCGTGCGCGAATTCATCGAGGGAAAGATCTCGATGGCGCAGGCGCGGGAACAAAAATAAGCAAGATAGGCAAGAATAAGGAATTCCAATGCGTTTGCCCCCCATGGTCATCAGCCACACCGAGGACGTGTTGCGCGAAGTCTTGCGCTTCACCGGCCCGGCCGACGGCACCTTGTCGCGCTACTTCCGCGAACACCCCAAGCTCGGCTCGCGCGAGCGCGGCGCGGTTGCCGAAGCGGTCTATGGCCTGTTGCGCAACAAGACCGTGTATGGCAATTTCGCCGAATCGGGCGTGGGCTCGGCCATGCGCCGCCTGGCCTTGCTCGGCCTGGCCGATGCCATCGGCGTGGAAGCCCTGGGCGGCATTTCGGAAGAGGAGCATGCCTGGCTCGCGCGCGTGATGCAATTCGACCGCAGCGGCTTGCCCGCCGCGATGCGCGCCAACCTGCCGCCCTGGCTGTACGACAAGCTGCTTGAGCGTTACGGCGAAGCCGAAGCGCTGGAACTGGCCGCGGCCTTGAACCAGCCGGCCCCGCTCGACTTGCGCGTCAACGTCATGAAAGCGAACCGCGAAGCCGTGATGGCCGAACTGGCGGCCGCGCCGATCCAGTGCGTGGCCACGCCCTATGCCGCCACCGGCATCCGCCTGGCCAAAAAGCCGGCCTTGCAAAACCTGCCCCTGTTCAAGGAGGGCGCGATCGAAGTGCAGGACGAGGGCAGCCAGTTGCTGGCGCAGATCGTCGGGGCCCGCCGCGGCGAGATGATCGTCGATTTTTGCGCCGGCGCCGGCGGCAAGACGCTGGCCCTGGGCGCCATCATGAAAAACACCGGCCGCCTGTACGCCTTCGACGTGGCCGAGAAGCGCCTGGCCAAGCTCAAGCCGCGCCTGGCGCGCAGCGGCCTGTCCAACGTGCACCCCGTGGTGATCGCGCACGAGAACGATGCCAAGGTCAAGCGCCTGGCCGGCAAGATAGACCGCGTGCTGGTCGATGCGCCTTGCTCGGGCCTGGGCACGCTGCGGCGCAATCCCGACGTGAAATGGCGCCAGAGCCCGCAGGGCCTTGCGGAATTGAATGCCAAGCAGATTTCCATCCTCACCGGCGCGGCGCGCCTGGTCAAGCCGGGCGGCCGTCTGGTCTATGCCACTTGCAGCCTGCTCGACGAAGAGAACGAAGCCATCGTGGCGCAATTCCTCGCCGCGCATGAAGGCTTCGCATTGATCCCGATGGCGCAAGTGCTGGCCGAGCAGAAGGTCGCGCTCGAGATGCAGGATTACCTGAAGCTGTTCCCGCACCGCCATCAGACCGACGGCTTCTTCGCTGCCGTGCTGGAGCGCAAGCCGTGAAGCCGGGTGCCATCACCAGCCTGCTGGCCGATTTCTGGTCCGACGTCAACGATGTCGGCGACCCCGGCCTGCTGTGGCAAGTCCTGACGCTGTTGGCCTGCCTGGCCGCCGGCTCGGCCATCGCGCGCCTCTTGCGCGCGGCCCTGCTCAGCCAGCAAGCGCGGCAGCAGCAGGGTGACGATGCCAAGAGCATGATCAAGCTCGGCGTGGGTAGTTTCTCGCGGGTGCTCTCGCCCATGCTCGGCTTGTTCCTGATCGAATTGGCGCGCCCCTGGCTGGCCAGGTATCACC
>DASVYZ010000725.1:0-3029 GCA_036391935.1 Burkholderiaceae bacterium
GCCTCGTGCTGCGTGCCGAGCAGCCCGGGCTGTTCATGCCGCACCTGGACCGTTGCGAATTATCCGAGCGCAAGGCCGATTCGGTGACACGGGTATTGCATTATGGGAAGGTCAATATTCGCGATACCGTGGTGTTCTATCCGGGCAAACGCGTCGAATATTGGGTGCCGCAGCAACCCGAGATCGCGGCATCGAAACTCACGATGTCGATCGAAGAACCGTCGGAAGGCCATCTGCTGGTGCGCTTCGAATATGAGGATAGTGCCGGCGAAACGGCCGACGTCGATGCCTTTTACAATGAATTCCGCCAGTCGGCATACAAGGAAGCCGATATCGACACGATCAGCCTGATCCGCCAGATGGCGGCCGAGGGCAAGCTCGATTAAATATCGGTTGGATCGACTTCCAGATTCCACTTGATGCGCGACTTGCGCGCGCGCAAGTCTGCGATCCACTGCTTGAGGAAGGCTTGCAATGCGGGACGCGAAGCGGATTCCACCAGCAATTGCGCACGGTCCATGTTGGCCACGCGCGTGACGGTCATCGGAATGGGATCGTTGATCGTGATGCCGCCATGTTCAATGGCGCCTGCGGCGTCGGCCAAAAAGTCGAGCGCCTCCTGCAAGGTGCGCGCCTCGGCACGCAAGATGGCTTGGTACAGGAAGGGCGGCAAACCGGCTTGCTCTCGCTCTGCCAGCAAGCCGCGCGCAAAGCCGTCGAAGTCATGGCGCGCCACGGCGGCGTATAGCGGGTGATGCACATAGCGGCTCTGGATCAGCACCTCGCTCACATTGCCGCCTTCCTTTTGCCCCGCGCGGCCGGCACGGCCCGCCACCTGCATCAATTGCGCAAACAGCCGTTCGCCGGCACGATAGTCTTGCGAAAACAGCGCCGTGTCGGGATTCAAGATGCCGACCAGGGTAAGGTTGCGGAAGTCGTGCCCTTTGGCCACCATTTGCGTACCGATCAGGATATCGATCTCGCCGCGATGCACGGCATCGAACGCCGCTTCTGCGCTGCCTTTTTTGCGCGTCGAATCGGCATCGATGCGAAGCACCCTCGCGTCAGGGAAATGGCGCTGCAAGCCTTCTTCGACACGCTGGGTACCGCGCCCAAGCGGCTGGATATCGACGTTGCCGCAAGTGGGGCAGCCGCGTGGGATGATTTGCTCGAGTCCGCAATGGTGGCAACGCAGCCGGCGGTCGAGCTTGTGCAGCACCAGGTAAGCCGAACAGCGCGTGCAATTGCTGATCCAGCCGCAGGCGTCGCAGGCCACCACGGGCGCATAGCCACGCCGGTTGAGAAACAGGAGTGACTGCTCGCCTCGCTCCAAACGCTTGCGTACAGCGGCGATCAAGAGCGAGCTCAAGCCTTCCACGGGCTTGTCGCGTTCCAGGTCGATCATGCGCACGCCAGGCAACACGGCGTCGCGCACGGCGCGCTGCTTCATCACCAGCTTCTTGTAACGGCCCGATTGCGCGTGCTGCCAGCTTTCCAGCGACGGCGTGGCCGAACCCAGCACAATGGGAATGCCGAGTTGATGCGCGCGCCAGACTGCCAGGTCGCGCGCCGAATAGCGCAAGCCTTCCTGCTGCTTGTATGAAGGGTCGTGCTCTTCATCGATCACGATCAGACGCAAATGCGGCAGCGAAGCCAGCACCGCCAGCCGCGTGCCGAGCACGATGCGCGCCCGGCCCAGGTGCGCCGCAAGCCAATTGACCATGCGCTCGCCTTCGGCCAGGCCGCTATGCAGCGTGGCGACGGCAAGGCCGGGAAAGCGCCCGCGCACATTCTCTTCCAGTTGCGGCGTGAGATTGATTTCCGGGACCAGGATCAAGACCTGGGCCTCGGGCTCACGCAGCAGGCAGCGCGCAATCGCCTGCAGATAGACTTCGGTCTTGCCGCTGCCGGTTACGCCGTACAACAACATGGGCGCATAGCCCGAGGCGCCGGCGATGGCATCGACCGCGTGCGCCTGCTCGGCATTCAAGCCGGCCGCATCGGCCACTTTCCAGGCTGCCGGTTCACCGGCTTGCTTGGCCAGCTTCTTCAAGGCCTTGTCGAGCGCCGTGGTCTTTTCCCCCCGTAAATTCTTGGGCAGACCAGGCAACGCCACCTCGCCCAGCGGACGTTGATAGTAGTCGGCGGCGAAGCGGCACAACGCTATCCAGGCGTCCGACAAAGGCGCAAGCTGGTGCCGCACGGCAATCACATCGCGGATCTTGTCGTCTTCGAGTTCGGTGCTGTCGAGCACCTCGACTACCAGCCCGATCACCTTGCGGCGACCAAAGGGCACTAATACCAGTTGACCGGCTTGAGGCTCGGCCTGTGTTGCCTCGATCATGCCGCCCCAACGGTAGTCGAGCGCAAAATCGAGCGGCGAGTCGACCGCGATCCGGAGTATTTTTTTCTGGTTTTTTGGTTCCACGAAGTTAAAGTAACACTTGAGGAATTGAGCTAAGCTGCGGTTTCATAAGTCATTTTTATTCTATCCACAAAGCCTGTTGATAACTTTGTGCATAAGACCCCCTTGACAGGCTGGAAGCCCCGTATCTTCAGGGGTTCCTTTCGGTTGACCATTTGAAAAGCAAAAAATCATCTCTTTTAAATCAATGACTTACAATTTATCAAAAATCATCATTGAAAAAAATGTGTTAAATATTTCTGCTGCTTCGCAACACCGTGCTTTTGTGCATAAGTCCGGCTGGGTCGAAAAAAATAACTTGCATTGAAGCACAGTTCCAGGCCAGCTTTACTTGCTTGCAAGCAGCAGAAATTGCACCATTTTGAGACCTAAAAGCAAAATCAACTTGTAACCGACATGCCCGAAACTGACTGAAAAATACCGCTCTCTCCGCTCTTGCGGCGCAGCATGCACTTCAGGTTTTACATGAAGAAGTGCGCTAAAGAGCGGTTTCGTAAACGCTTTTTCATCTATCCACAAAGTCTGTGGAAAACTTTGTGGAAAACCACCCCTTGACAGCCTGAGACGCCAGCATTGGCGCGGGTTTCAACAGATTGATGAAACG
>DASVYZ010000726.1:0-3518 GCA_036391935.1 Burkholderiaceae bacterium
GCCTTGTTGTAGAGCCGCAGCCGGTAGCCGCGCCGGTTCATGCCGAGCGCACGCGCGCCCCCGCCGTAAAGCGCTTCGCCATCGTCGAGCGCGAAGCTCAGGCTTTCGCCGTCCGCAATCTTGGCATAGCCTCCCTTTTCCGCCGTCACCGGCTTGCCGCGGTAAGCGTATGAGATGGCAAAAGGCTGCTTGACGATATGCACGGACAAGCCGCCCGTCGAATAATCGATCGCGCCGCCCTCATCCTTGAACCCGGTCTTCACGCCCTGCGGCACTTCGACCACCGCGTGCGAATGCGGATCGAATTGCTCGCCGATGGGCACGAAACTGGTTTCGATCACCTGCTCCGAATACGGCTTGATCCGATACGTGCCGTCATCGGTCTTGATTTCGAGATGATCGGCCAGGGCTTGGGCCGAGACAAAATCGCGTGCCTGCGCCTGTGCAGCGAAGGCCAGCAAAAGGGTGAGGGAAATACGTTTCATCATGTGTTACTTGATTTCGAGGATCAGCGCAGTGCGGGCCGGCACGACCAGCTTGTCGGCCAGATCGTAGGTCTTGCCGGTGATGACGTCGGTGCCGGAGGCGTGCCCGGACAGCATTTCGCGGAAACGCCGCGTCTCCAGAGCCGCCTCGGCCTTGTCCTGGTTCAGCGCCACCATCACGGTATTCTTCGTGTCATAGCGGAAGTAGACGTAAGTGCCGCGCTCCGGCGTGTAATGCATCAGCTTGCCGTGGTGGATCACGCCCTCGTTCTTGCGCCAGTTCAAGAGCTTGCGCATGAAGTCTTGCGCCTCGCGCTGTTGCGCCGTCAAACCTTGCCCGGTAAAAGCATTCACCTTGTCGCCGGCCCAGCCGCCGGGGAAATCGCGCCGCGCGGCACCGTCGTCACGTGCGCCGTTCTTGCTCTTCATCAGCACTTCGGTGCCGTAGTAGAACTGCGGGATGCCGCGCATGGTGGCGATATAGGACAGGGCAATCTTGTATAGGCCGATATCTTCACCCACCGTCGTGAACAGCCGGTTCTCGTCATGGTTGCCTTCGAAAACGACGAGATTCATCGGATCGGGATAGAGCGTATCGTCGTACAGCAAATCGTAGAGGGGGCGGAAATTCGATCCGGGCTCGTCGCCATGCGCCAGCGTGGAGCGCAGCGTCTCGTTGAGCGGAAAGTCCATCAGGCTGGGCAGATAGGAACGGTAACCGTTGGCGTTTTGCTTGCCGCGCTGCCAGTAAGCCACCGCGACCGGGTTGTTGTTCCATTCCTCGCCGACGACGTTGAGGTTGGGATATTCTTCGCCGATGCGGCGCGACCATGCCGCAAGGAATTCGGGGTCGCTATAGCTATAGGTATCGACGCGCAAGCCCGAGAGACCGGCATACTCGATCCACCAGATGGCGTTCTGCGTCTGATAGGTGGCAACGAAGGGGTTCTTCTGATTCATGTCGGGCATGTTCTCCGTGAACCAGCCGCTGACGAAATTGGTCTTGTCCTCTTGCGAGGCATACGGATCGGCCACGCTGCCGTGCGCATGCAAAGTCGGCACGAATTTGCCGTCGTAGCTGATCCAGTCCTGCATCGGCATATCCTTCATCCACCAATGTGCCGAACCGATGTGGTTCAGCACCACGTCCTGGATCACGCCTAGGCCCTTCTGTTTCGCCTGCGCGACAAAGCGCTTGTATTCCTCGTTGCTGCCGAAGCGCGGGTCGATCTTGTAGGTATCGGTGGCGGCATAGCCGTGATAGGAATACCTGGGCTGATTATCCTCGACCAGGGGCGTGGGCCAGATCATGGTGTAGCCCATGGCGGCAATGTAATCGAGATGCGCAGCCATGCCGGCGATGTCGCCGCCGTGTCGTCCGGCATCATCGTCGGCGCGGTCGAGCTTGTCCGGGTAGCCGGCAACGGTGTCGTTGGCCGGGTTGCCGTTGGCGAAGCGGTCCGGCATCAGGTTCAGGATGGCGTCGCTCGACGCGAAACTCTTACGTTCGGCCGACCCCTTTTCGCGCGTCTGCAAGGCATAGGGGTAGCTGAAGCTCTGATCGCCATGCCTGAACACGAGATCGAGCATGCCGGCTCGCGCTTCATGGTCGATGACAAGATCGACGAACAGGTAGTTACGGTTGGGCACCGCCGTCACCGCAGCGATGCGCACTCCGGGATAATGCAACTCCGGCACGTAATCGGCTATGTTCGTCCCATGCACCATCAATTGCAGCTTGTTGCTCCGCATGCCGATCCACCATGAGGGCGGCTCGATGCGTTCTATCGGCGCGGCGTAGGTGTGGAGCGCTGTTCCCAAGAGCAGCGCGGCAAACAATTTCCTGAGCATGAATCTCATTCCTGCCTATGGTCGTTCACGAACAGGACCAGGGCCGCCGCGACGAACATCGAACAACCGCCCAGGGCCAGCGTGAAGATCGCCTCGCCGCCGAACACGTGCTTGGTGAAAAAGCCGAGTACGCTGGCAGCAAGAATCTGAGGAATCACGATGAAGAAATTGAAGATACCCATGTAGACGCCCATCTTGTTGGGCGGCAGCGCGCAGGCCAGCATGGCGTAGGGCATGGAAAGGATGCTGGCCCAGGCCAGGCCGATGCCGACCATGGGGGCAATCAGCATGACTGGATTGCCGATGAAATAGATCGAAGTCAGCGACAAGCCGCCGATGGCAAGGCAGATGGCATGCGTGGTTTTGCGGTTGGTCTTCTTCGCCATCCAGGGCAGGAGGAAGGCGCATACGGCGGAAAAGCCGTTATAGGCGGCGAAGCAGACACCGACCCAGTCCGCCCCGTCGTTATAGGCGGCGGAAGCGGTATCGGTGGCGTGATAGATGTGGCTGGTCACGGCCGAGGTGGTATAGATCCACATCGCGAACAGCGCGAACCAGGTGAAGAATTGCACGAAAGCCAGTTGCACCATCGCCTTGGGCATATGCAGGAAGTCGCGCAGCAAATTCGGCAGGAACGCCCCGCCCGCATGGTCTTGCCAAGCCTGCGGCTCATGGGCGCGCATCTCTTCGGGAGAATATTCTCTCGTGCTGAACACGGTCCAGGCCACGGCGCAAAAGAAGGCTGCGGCACCAAGATAAAAGGAATACATCACCGATGGCGGAATGCGGCCCGCATCGGCGGTATTGGCGACATGGAACCAATTGGTGAACATGTAGGGCAAGGCCGAAGCCACCACGGCGCCGACACCGATGAAAAAGCTCTGGAAGGCGAAGCCTTGCGTCACCTGCTCTTCAGGCAGCATGTCGCCGACGAAGGCGCGGAACGGCTCCATCGAAACGTTGATCGAGGAATCGAGTATCCACAACAAGCCGGCCGCAACCCAGAGCGCCGCAGCATTGGGCATGGCGATCAGCGCCAGCGAAGCGAGAATGGCGCCGGCCAGGAAGTAAGGCTTGCGCCGCCCGAGCTTGCCCCACGTGCGGTCGCTCAAGTAACCGATGATAGGCTGCACCAGCAAGCCCGTGGTCGGCGCGGCGATCCAGAGCCAGGGCAGGTCGTCG
>DASVYZ010000727.1:0-2749 GCA_036391935.1 Burkholderiaceae bacterium
GCGGCATAGTGGAAGCCCAGGCTGATGTTCACGTCCAGCATCTTTTGCATGAAATCGGCGCGCTTGATGCGTTCCGGCAAGACGATGTGGAACATATGCCAGTTGCTTTGCTCGAAATCCGCCACCGGCAGCTCCGCGCCGTATTGCGCCTCGAAATCGCTGCCGAAGGTATGGAAATAGTGCCTGGCCAGCGCCAGGCGCTTGGCATTGAATTCCTCCAGGCGCGCCATCTGGCCCAGGCCGATGGCTGCGGAAATTTCCGTCATGTTGAATTTTCCGCCCAGCACGTCAACGTCGATGCCATCGAGCCCGCTGCGCGAAACGCCCTGCAGGCGATAGCGCTCGGCCAGCTTGGCTTCCTCGGCATTGTTGAGCACCAGGCAGCCGCCTTCGGCAGTCTGGATGTTCTTGTTGACCTGGAAGCTGAACGAGACGAAATCGCCGAATGAACCGATGCGCTTGCCGCGCCAGTTCGAACCGATTGCCTGCGCCGCGTCTTCCACCACGCGGAGCTTGTATTTCTTCGCCAGCGCATACAGCTTGTCCATGTCGCAGGGCAGGCCGCTCATGTGGACCGGGATGATGGCCTTTGTGCGGGGCGTGATCGCGGCTTCGACTTTGTCGAGGTCGAGGTTGTGCGTGCGGGCATCGATATCGGCAAACACCGGCGTTGCACCGACTTCGATGATCACGTTGGCTGTGGCGACCCAGGAGTTGGGCGTGGTGATCACCTCGTCGCCCGGGCCGATGCCGGCGATGCGCAATGCGATTTCCATGGTGCAGGTGCCGGAATTGTAAGTCTTCACCGGGCGCCCGCCGAAATATTCGGACAATTGCTTCTCGAATGCCTGCACCTTGGGGCCATTGCTGGTGAGCCAGCCGGAGCGCAGCACCTCGACCACGGAAGCGATCGTCGCTTCATCCATGGTCGGCTTGGTGAAGGGCAAGAGGGGGAGAGTGGATTTGGTCGGGGCTTGGCTCATGGCGATTGTCGTTTCGCTGAAACTATTCGAGGGCAATATTGTACGTTCGATTTCGATTTGGCTGATAGTATGGGTCGGTTTGGGCGGGATTGGTTCCCGTTCTCGCGCCCTCGAGGAAATCAATGAGCAAGCAATTGAACGTCGCCATCATCGGCTGCGGTTATGCCACCGTCACCTTCCATGCGCCGCTGATCCGATCCGTGCCGGGCTTGTCGCTCGTCGCCGTGTCGAGCAGCGATCGGGCCAAGGCGGAGGCCAGCCTGTCAGGCGTGGAAGTATGCGACACGCCGGAACAATTGCTTACGCGCGCCGATATCGACGTGGTCGTGATCCCCACGCCCAATCACATGCATCATCCGCTGGCCATGCAGGCCCTGCAAGCGGGTAAGCACGTGGTGGTCGACAAGCCTTTCACGCTCGATACGGCGCAGGCGCGCGAATTGCTCGATACGGCCAAAGCGCAAGGAAAAGTGCTGTCCGTATTCCACAATCGGCGCTGGGCTACCGATTTTCTTACCGTGCAAAAGTTGATTGCGTCGGGCGTTTTGGGACGCGTGGCGCATTACGAGGCGCACTTCGACCGCTTTCGCCCGGCCGTGCGGCAACGCTGGCGCGAGTCGTCCGTGCCCGGCGGCGGGCTGTGGTACGACCTCGGCTCGCATCTGCTCGATGAAGCCTTGCAATTGTTCGGCATGCCGCAGGCAATAGGTCTCGACCTGGCGGCACAACGCGACGGCGCCGTGACCGACGACTGGTTTCATTGCGTACTGCGTTACGACCGGCGCCTGCGCGTGGTGTTGCATGCGGGCGCGCTCGTCGCGCGACCCGGTCCGCGTTATGCGATTCATGGCACGCTGGGCAGCTACACCAAGTTCGGGCTCGATCCGCAGGAGGACCAATTGAAGGCCGGCATGCGCCCCGGCGATGCCGGATGGGGGATCGACCGGAGCGCGGGCGCCCTGGTGCTGGCCGACGGCGATAATCTGCGCGAATCGATACTGCCCAATGAGCCGGGCGACTATGCTCGCTACTACATCGGTCTGCGCGATGCCGTTCTGGGTGCTGCACCGAATCCCGTGCCGGCGGAGCAGGGCTTGCAGGTGATGCAGTTGATCGAAGCCGGCTTGCGCAGCGCCACGCGCGGAGGCGTCGTCACCCTTTAGCGCGCAGGCGCCGCAAATCGTAGCGCATGCGCATCAAGTCGATGGCTTGATTCGCATCATAGATGCCGCGTATGCGGCCCTCGGTATCGATCAGCATGGCGCGCTCGGTATGCGGCGGCTGTCCGTCGGGGCCGGGTGTTTCGATGTCGGTCAATAGCTGCTCGCGCGCCATGGCATACACTTGCTTGGGGATGCCCGTGGCCAGGAGCCATTGTTCGGGCAAGCGGATCTTTTTCGCATAGGCGCGCAAGGCCGCCGGATTGTCTTGCAGCGGCGTGACGCTGATGGAGAGGAAGTTTGGTGCTTCGCTTCCCAAGTCCTTGCGCGTCAGGTCCAGCAATTCCATCGAAACAGGGCATACGGTTGCGCAGCCGCTATAGAAAAAATTCACCACCGTGGCCCCTCGACGGAACACCGTTTCGTCGAATGGCTTGCCGTCCTGGTCCGTCAGCGCCATGCCTTCGATGTGTCGCTTGTCGGCCCGGCGCCAATGCGGCATCAAGTCCGATTTGACGTAGAACGGCAAGGCGTCATACATCAGCGCATTCTCCGGCTGCTCCGGGACGGAATGCGAGACTACCGCCGCACCGGCCAGTCCGGCTA
>DASVYZ010000728.1:0-1646 GCA_036391935.1 Burkholderiaceae bacterium
AGCCGAGCATGAAAGACAGCTCCGCCGTATCGGGGCGCATGCGAACACCGGTTTCCAGAAATTGTATGGCCGAACGATAGGAGCCATGCGCCAGCGCCAGACGAAACGCCAGCGCCAAGCCTTCAAGGCTGTCTGGGTACAGATGCAGCAGGCTGCAGCAGGCTTGTTCCGCTTCGTCAAGCCTGCCTTGTTCAAACAGCTTGCGCACTGGCGCGCAGCTTGTCGCCGCGCGGCTCGGCCCCGGCAGCACGACGTCCTGCTTTCGGCCGAGCAGCTTGTCCAGCAGGGGCAGCTGGGCTAGCAGCCGCAGAAAGCGCATCGATCGTCGCATTTCAGGCGGCAGGGGCGAGCTGGTGCTCGATCAGGGCAGGCGGATGGTCGCGGTAGACCTGTACCACGGTGGAGGAGCGCGTGCCGTAGGTCGGGGATTCGATGCACACTGCGGATAGGATGCGCTCCCACTCGATGTCGACGCCGGTCTTGGGCAGGCGGCAGTCGCCGGCGCGCGTGGTGTCCTTCAGCATTTCGAAATAGGCATCGCAGGGCGCTCCCTGGCACAACAGGCTGGAGAACTGCGCCTTGGTGCGCACCACCTTGGGCCAGGGTGAATCCAGGCTGGCGTTGGACAAGCCATAGATGCCGGGGGGCAGCATCCGACCGTTGCGCTCATCGGCGCCGTCGCGATTGTTATACCAGATCAATTTGTCGCGCGTGCCGACGATGAGATTGTAGCCGTTATAGTTGTCGGCGGTCCCGGCGACGTGCGCCACATAGTCTTCCGGATCGGCCTCGCTTTCGAGAAAGCCGGCCACCAGCTCGCCCCGCGAACGAACGTCGGCCCGTCGCTCCGCCGGGTTGCGGATGTTGGTCAACCCGGCAAAGCGGCCTTCGCGCGTAATACCCAGCCAGGTGCCGCCGCCTTGCAGGTCGCGCCCGGCATAGATTTGCGGGTAGTCGTCCCACCAGGCAGCCGCCGCTGTCGGACGCGCATAAAATTCGTCGCGATTGGCAGCCAATACCAGAGGGATGCCCGGTACGACCTGCCAGGCAAAAACGATCAGGCACATGATGTCAGGTCCAGAAAATATTCCATGTGGCGTTCGCCATCGATCAATTCTTGAACCCGAGACTCCTGCAATTCGCGTGCCAAGCCTCGCTCAAAGCCTTCGGGCGCGGCCAGGTAGACTTCCATCCACGTGTCGAGCCCGTCCTTGCTGTGCGGCCGCCGCTTGAGCGAGCAGGCGACACCCCATTGCGTCCGCAGGCGCTGCTGCAATCCGGCGACACGCTCGCGCAATAGTGCACCGTCGCCTGTGCGCACCTTGTAGTAGACGTAGCAATCGCAAGAATCGGTATGCATCTTATTCCGGCATTGCATAAGGCAAGGGCAGGAAGCGCAAGGCCGGGCCATCCGCTGCGCCGAGATGGATTACGGCATCGGCCGCTTCGGCGATCTTGATTTCGACCAGGCAATCGATGTCGCCATCGACGCCGCGTTCGGCATTGACGATCATGCCGCAGGGCTGTTCCGGCGCGGTTTCGGAAAACACTTCCATGCCGGCGACGACATCGGCGGCGGACAATCGCGCCGGCAGCATACGGCGCTTGAGTTTGCCCAGGTACTGGCTGCGCGCCACAATTTCCTG
>DASVYZ010000729.1:0-6933 GCA_036391935.1 Burkholderiaceae bacterium
TGGTGAAATTGGTAGACACAAGGGACTTAAAATCCCTCGCCCTAAACAGGCGTACCGGTTCGATTCCGGTTCCGGGCACCATTGAGTCGAACGGCAATCACGTTCGATCCGGCGTGTAGCGACTGGCCTCGCAAGCCATAAGTCAAAGAAAATGCGGTCATGAATTTCGATATGACTCGCTTGCCGCTCAGGTTTGCATTGGCGCTGATCCTCGTGTGATTTCGAGAGCTACTATCAAGACATGTATGCCGATGTGAAGGCAAAGGCAGCAATACCTTACCGTCCATTGCGGCTCGCGGCAGGTGAAAAAGAGCTGTAAGGAATGTCGGCATTGTTCGACAGATGGATGCGCGCAACCATCCAACCCATTTCGAACAAAGGAACCAACATGAAATCATTGAAACACTTGATGCTTGCCGGAGTATTGGCGACCGCGGGCCTGATCGCGCTCGCGCCGGCTGCCGTGGCTGCGCAGAATGAGCCGGCGCAAACCGGCTTTGTCAGGGGCGCGGACTACGCCATGTATCAGATGGACCAGTACCATACGGAGATCGAGCACATGTCCCCGGAAGAGCGCAGCAGGCTGATGGTCTTGCAGGACAAGCTGATGCAGATGGAAATGGACCATGCGGCGGCCGGCCTGAAGATGGAAATGGAGATGGCCAAGGCCAGGCGCGATATCCAAATGTTCATCTACTCGACGCACAAGCCGCGCGGCCAGGATATCAATTGAAGCGGGCGTGACGCACGATTTGCGGAAATGATGCGCGCATCAAATTCCGCAAGTCCCCGAAAACAGCGTACTGGTTTTCCCACCAACCCAAACCGTGTCGTTCTCGCCGCGGTCGATGTAAATTCGCCCGCCATGCCCAATGCGCGTCCCCTGTGACGCTGTATAGGGCGCGTGCGCCCGGTTTGACGCGAGCAGCCATTGCGCCGCCGAGGCATTCAGGCTGCCGGTGACGGGGTCTTCGCGTATGTTGTTGTAGTGGTCGGTGAAGAAGGCGCGCAATTCGAAGGCGAGCGGGGTGCCTGCGGGATAGGGGCCGACCACGCCCAGGTCGAGACGGCCAGTGTGGCTTTGCGCCGGCTCGAGAGCCAACACCTTGTCGGCAGACTCAAGCAGCACCACGAGCCAGCCCGGGCCGTTGTCGGCCCATTGGGCGTCCACGATGTCACGGCGATCCATGCGCAGGAATTGCGCGATGTCGTTCAGCATGCCTTCGTCCACCGGGCCGCCGCGCACCAGCGGCGGCGCGGCGAACGACAGGGTGGCGCCTTTGCGCTTGATGGGAACCAGGCCGGCGCCGCATTGCTGGATTATTTCCGCGGCGTTGCGCGGCTCGGCTCCGCTCTCCAGCCAGGCGTGGCAGGAGCCCAGCGTGGGGTGGCCGGCAAAGGGCATTTCACGGTCATGCGTGAAGATGCGCACGCGATAGTCGGCTCGCGGGTCGGTGGGGGAGAGCAGGAAGGCGGTTTCCGAGAGATTGAGCCAGCGCGTGACGGTTTGCATGGTATCCGTGCTCATGCCGTCGGCATCGAATACCACGGCCAGGGGATTGCCCGAGAGCGGGTGTTCATTGAATACGTCGACGATTTGGAAGCGGCGGCTCATGTATTCCTCGGCAAGATGATGCTTGCATTTTACATATCAAAGGCGGAGATGGATGAAGCCGGCCCCGTATCAACTGTAAACCGAATGGATGCGTCGCGCGTTACAATCCTCGATTGGAAGGGGAAACCTTCGAATAACCGGGCCGGTCGGCAGGATGATCCGGCAAATGTCCCCCACTCAAGGAGAACACCATGAAATACCTTGGCGCCCTTTGTATCGCAGCGGCTGGCTTGCTCGCCCAGTCGGCGATGGCCACCGATGTCGGCGTGTCGATCAACGTCAACCAACCCGGCCTGTACGGCCAGATCAACATCGGCAACGTGCCGCAACCGCCACAGGTCATCTATTCGCAACCGGTGTTCGTGCAGCGCCCGGCCAACGTGGTCGGCATCGAGCCGATTTACCTGCATGTGCCTCCCGGCCATGAAAAGCATTGGGAAAAGCACTGCGCCGAATACAATGCCTGTGGCAGGCCGGTGTATTTCGTGCGCGAGGATTGGTATGCCAATCACTATCGCGGACATGAACATGATCATGAAGGCGATCATGGCCACGGCCACGGCTGGGACCATGACGAGCATGACCATGATCACGGCCATGGCCACGGTCACGACTGATTTCTGATTTTTCGAGACGGGGCGCGGCTGTGCGAGACGGCGCCCCTCATCGCTTGATAGGGTTTGCACCCGTCATGCAGGCGCCAGGCTTCGTTCTTGGACTGGTGGTATTGGAAGTGCCGAAAAGTGTAGTGTAGTGCTTCGCAATTGTTGAAGCTAATGCAGCGAGTCTTTGCGCGCCATGCGGCGTTGCCAATCCGCGCGATACCTCGGTATCGCTGTGGTTGCGCGGGGCGGCCATCCGCCTTGCCTGACACGCAAATCCTTCGCCGCATTAGTTCCCCCAATTACGAAGCACTACACTAGCACCTCTTATCCGGCGCTGGGCCGCGTCATCTCAATCGGCACCAACCATTCATCGAATTTATCGTCGGGCACCAAGCCCAAAGCCAGCGCCGCTTCGCGCAGGCTCGTCCCTTCCTTGTGCGCCTTCTTGGCGATCTTCGCGGCATTGTCGTAGCCGATATGGCGGTTCAAGGCCGTGACAAGCATCAGATTCTTTTCCAGGTTTTCCTCTATGCGGGGCAAGTTGGGTTCTATGCCCTGCGCACAATGGACGTCGAAGGCGGCGCAGGCATCGGCCAGCAATTCCATGCTTTCCAGCACGTTGTGAACCATCACGGGCTTGTAGACATTCAATTGGAAATTGCCCTGGCTGCCGGCGAAGGCCACGGCGGCGTCGTTGCCGAACACTTGCACGCACACCATGGTCAGCGCCTCGCACTGCGTGGGGTTGACCTTGCCGGGCATGATCGATGAGCCCGGTTCGTTTTCAGGGATGGTGAGTTCGCCGATGCCGCAACGCGGGCCGGAGGCGAGCCAGCGCACGTCGTTGGCCATTTTCATCAAGCCGCCCGCGAGTGTGCGCAGCGCGGCGGAGACATTGACCAGGGCATCGTGTGCGGAGAGGGCGAAGAACTTGTTCGGCGCAGCGCGGAAGGGCAGTCCGGTAATGGCGGCGATGCGGGCGGCGGCCGTGTCGCCGAACTTGGGGTGGGTGTTCAGGCCGGTGCCGACTGCGGTGCCGCCGATGGCCAGATCGTATATGCCTTCCAGCGCCTGATCGAGGGTGGCGAGGCCGAAATCGATCTGCGCGGCCCAGGCGCCGATCTCCTGGCCCAGTGTGACCGGCGTAGCATCTTGCAAATGCGTGCGGCCGGTCTTGACGATGCCGGCATAAGCCCCGGCCTTGGCGGCCAGGGTATCGCGTAGCCGCTCCACCGGCGCCATCAGCTTGTGCTTCACTTGTTCCGCCACGGCGATGTGCATGGCGGTGGGGAAGGTGTCGTTGGACGACTGGCCGCGGTTGACGTGGTCGTTCGGGTGCACGGGTTTCTTGCTGCCGCGCACGCCGCCCGCCAATTCGATGGCGCGGTTGGCGATGACTTCATTCGCGTTCATGTTCGATTGCGTGCCCGAGCCGGTCTGGAACACGACCAGCGGGAATTGCGCATCGAGCTTGCCGGCGATGACCTCGTCGGAGGCTTTTACCACAAGGTCCGCCAGTTCTTGCGGCAATTCGCCGAGTTCGGCATTGGCTTGCGCGGCGGCTTTCTTCAGGACGCCGAGCGCGCGGATGACGGGCGCCTGCCAGCGGAAGCGCGCCACGCCGATGGGGAAATGCTCGATGGAACGCTGCGTTTGCGCGCCCCAATAGCAATCGGCCGGCACCTCGATGGCGCCCAAGGAATCGGTTTCGGTACGCGTTGCTGTCATGGCAAATCTCGCTCTCTGAGTAGGTGGCCAGTATGGCATGCATTTATGGCTTGAGCAGAAGCAACACTTGCTCAGTTTGATGAAGAGTTGTCCTTGCTTTTCGGGAAATATGAATAACAGTGTAAATGTATTGCCCTAAGGAAAACAACATGGCGATCGAATTGCGCCAACTGACCGCAGCGATGATCAAGGTCGATCAGCCGCTCAGGTGGGACGTATTCTCGTCCCGGGGAGACTTGTTGCTGCACAAGGGCTACGTGGTGCGCAGCGATGCCCAACTGGAGAGCTTGCTTGAGCGCGGCATGTATGCCGATGCGGCTGAATTCGAGCGTGGGCGCAAGGTCGAGTTGCGCTCGCAAGCCTACGACCCCTTCCTCGAATGGGAAAAGGTACGCCGCTCGGTCAGCCGTCTCGGCCTGTCCAATCTCGAGCGCGATGCGGAGCCCGTATTGCAGGATGTCGAAACCTGCTCGGCCGCGATTGCCAGGCTGATCGAAAAGAATCCTGACGAAGCGATCTTCGAGCTCATGCAGCTGGATTTGACCAATTACGTGGCGGGCCACAACCTGCAGACGGCGACGCTGGTGGTGATGCTCTCGAAGCGCATGAATTGGGACAGCGGCGCGGTCGACATGCTGTGCCGTGCCGCAACGACGATGAACATCGCCATCCTTGACTTGCAATCGGTGCTGGCGGCGCAAAAGGAGCCGCTGACGGCGCCGCAGCGCGACGCCTTGAAGGATCATGGCCGGCGCGGGCGCGAGCTGTTGGAGAAGATGGGCGTTTCGCACGGCGACTGGCTGCGCGCAGTCGAGGAGCATCATCCCGACGCGTTGCCGCCCGATTGTTCGCAAGGCGAGATGGGAGCCATCATCCACCATGCCGACGTCTATCTGGCCAAGATTTCGCCGCGTGCCTATCGTGTCGCCAAGGCGCCCAATGTGGCGGCCAAGGAAATGCTGCAGGGGAAGGGCATGAGCCAGGCGATTGCCGGCGTCATCATCAAGGAAATCGGCATCTACCCGCCGGGCAGCTATGTGCGCCTGGCCAACGGCGAAACCGCCATCGTCACGGCGCGCGGCGAGCAGGCGCATACCCCGACGGTGTATAGCCTGGTCAACGGCACGGGCATGCCGATGGGCGAACCGGTACTGCGCGATACCAAGTCTGCCAACTTTGCGGTTGCTTCCATCGTGCCGCGCAATAAGGTAATGGTGGCGGTCAACCGTGCCAGGCTGTTTGAAAGCCGCAAGTTCGTCGCCTTTGGTTAATCCACCGAATTGGCTTGCCGAAGCGCCTCTGTTGCCGGCTTGCCTTGCGCTGCCCTGGCGCATAATCCTGGAAACGGCACTTGACCGCTCGCCGATATCTGCGAAGCCATATGGCGATTGACTTTCCCTCTTTCTGCGTGGTTCACCGATTGGTTGAGCGCGCTATGTACGCGATTGCACACTTTTCCGGCCCCCTGGGTGTGTTGCTCCTCCTGGCGGACATTGCTGCGCGTCGTCGTCGCGCCTACCCAGAATGCTGGAAAAGTGCACACTCGCGTTCGTCCAACTACCGTTTCTAGGATAATGCATGCTTCATCATCATTTCCGAATCCCGCGGAGCGACGATTTGAAGACCCCGGCTATCCAGGCGCTGTGCGTATTGTCCCTTTCGGCTTGCGCCTCCACCGGCGAAACCTATACCGCGCAGGGCAATATGGTCTATGAAGTGAGTTGCCGCTTCCGCCCGGTCGACGCCTGTCTCGAAGAAGCGGGGAACACTTGCGGCATCCTGGGATACAGGGAAGTGCAAAAGGACGGCAGTCCCTTGCCGCCGCCACCGGCCGAGCCCAAGCAGCCGTCGGCCTGGGATAAGGTGAAGGATACGATCGGGTATGACCGCAAGATTTACGTGAAGTGCGGGCATGCGCACATGCCTGATGATTAAGCGCATTGCGCTTTTCCACCCAGCGATCCCCTATTTTCACCCCATCTCTTGCAGGATATCCCGCACCCGCAGCAGGGCCGGCTCGATATCCAAGGTCTCTATCGCGCCATAGCCGATCAACAGCCCTTTTTTCGGCGCTTGCTCACGATAGAACGCGCCCAGCGGATGCAAGCCGACCTCGGCCCGGCGCGCCAGGCGCAGCAAGAGGTCGATATCGATATCTTTCTTGGCCAGGGCCGCGACGTGGAATCCAGCCTGTGCCGGCACCAGTTCGAACCACGGTGCCAGCGGTCCGGCAAACATCTCCATCAGCTTGTCGCGCCGGCCTGCATAGACCGTGTGGCAGCGCCGGATATGCTTCTGCAGGCTGCCCTCCTCGATGAATCTGGCCAGGGCAGTCTGCACAGGCAGGCTGCTGTGCCAGTCCGTCAGGTGGCGCGCGACCTGCACGGCATTGCGCACGGCCGGCGCGGCGATCAGGTAGCCCATGCGCAACTCGGGCAAGAGTACCTTGGAAAAACTGCCGACATAGCAGACGATGCCGTCGCGATCCATGCTTTGCAACGCATCGGCAGGCCGGCTTTCATAGCGGAAGGCGCTGTCGTAGTCGTCTTCGATGACAATCGCCCCGATCGCGCTCGCCTTTTGCAGCAAGGCGACGCGCCGCGCCGCACTCATGGCCATGCCGAGCGGGAACTGGTGCGCCGGGGTGGCGTAGATCAGGCGCGCATCATCCGGAATCGCATCGGCGACTATGCCTTCGTCATCGACCGGCACGCCGACCACCTTCGCGCCATGGCTCTCGAACAGCAAGCGCGCCGGCGGGTAGCCCGGTTCTTCCACTGCCGCGGTGCAGCCTGGCTCCAGCAGCACGCGGCCCAGCAGATCGAGTGCCTGCTGCGCGCCATTGGTGACGATCACCTCGTCCGCGCTGCAATGTACGCCGCGCGAGAAGGCGGCATGGCGTGCGATGCCTTCTCGCAGTTCGGGCACGCCTTCGGGCGTGCCGTAGAAGCCGTGCGGCGGGTCTTGTTGCCGTAGCGCGTGCAG
>DASVYZ010000730.1:0-4385 GCA_036391935.1 Burkholderiaceae bacterium
ACGTGCGGAACATCGTTTTTGGTGGTGGCCAGGCCGTACCTGTCACGGTTGTCCCTGTTGATCTTTGGAACTCGGAGAAGCTGAACAAGAGTCTAAATGACATTGATCAGGCCATCGATGTTCACCACTACAACCGGGCAACGACACTCAGCTACACGTGCCTTGAAGGGCTTTACAAGGCATATGTTCGCAAGCATGTTTCTGACCAGGCTGGGCTGACAGACCTCATGCCGCTGTGCAAAGTGGTGAAGGACGACATCAGCAAGAAGCTTCAAACCCAAGGGGCTTTTCCTGTAGAGATTGTCAATGCTATGCCGACCTTGACCAATGCCATTGCAAATTCAAGGAACGGCTTCAGTGAGTCACACTTCGGTGACGACTCTCAAAGGTGGCTTGCCCTTTTTGCTCGTGACCTGACCAACTCTATTGGCCGCCTCTTGCTCAACTTCATGTGATGTCCCTGGCCGGCGAGAGGAGGAAGATTGCTTCTAAAAAGTGTGCGCTTTGCCCTGTTCGTTAAGCGGCCCCGATGGCATCCATCAGCCTGTCTTCAGCCATCGACCGGATGCGCAGGTGTGTCCAGCAGCAACTGATAGAGGGCCAGGTCTAGCCAGCGGCCGAACTTGAAGCCGGTTTCCGGCAGCGTGCCGACATGCTTGAAGCCGAGTTGCCGGTGCAGCGCGATGCTCCCGGCATTGGCTGCATCGATGCCGCCCATCATGGCATGCACGTCGTTCCGCCGTGCCGCGGCAATCAACTCCTGCATCAACGCACGGCCAAGCCCGCGGCCGCGGCAGTCCTTGTGTACATACACGGAATGTTCCACGGTGTATTTGTAGGCAGGCCATGCCCGGAATGTGCCGTAGCTGCCGAAGCCCAGCAGCATCCCATTGCCGTCCTCGAAACCGATGACAGGAAAGCCGCCGGCCCGCTTGGCATCGAACCAGGCAACCATGTTCTCCATCGTTCTGGGCTTGTAGTCGTATAAGGCTGTCGAGTTCAGGATGGCATCGTTGAAGATGTCCAAGATCGCGCCTGCATGCCGCTCGAAGCTGCATTGCACCACGGTGTGTTCATTCATCACGTTCTCCTTGATATGGGTAAAGAGCTGGTCAGTGCCAGCGCATAGCGCGCCGGTCTGGAAGTGGGGTTGCTGAATGTGATGTCCGGGCCAAGAACCAGGGCAAGGCAATCGCCTGTTTCAAGACGCCAGCGCTTTTCTCCGAGCGTGATCTCCATTTCACCATCGAGCACCCAGATCTGCTGGTGCGTCACGATGTTGCGCGGTACGTTGTCGAATGTGACGCTCTGGCCCGGCGGGAACGTCACTTCGGCCAGCTCTATCGGCGAAACATGGCCGCCCGGGGACAGATGCCGCCGTACGTAGCCCGAAGCGGGGTCTGTCCACACCTGTTGCTCCGCACGCCGCGCCAGCGGCTGCACTTCCGCGCCTTGGGACTCCGCCGAAAACAGCGCGGCCAGGGTGACACCGAGCGCTCCGGCCAGCTTGTCGAGGACGGCGGCCGTCGGGCTGGTTTCTTCGCGCTCTATCAGTGAAATCATGGAGCGGCTGACGCCACTCAGTTCAGCCAGTGTGTCGAGCGCAAGGCCCTGACTCTTGCGCAGGTCTCGGACGCGTTTGGCGAGCAGGGTGTCAATTTTCATTTTTCCATTATATTGGAAATCAATTTCCAGCAAACGCGTTCGCCCGGCTTGCCGGCGATGGCCTGTGACGGAAATCGTGTAGAGAATGTGGCCCGCCGGTCATGCACCGGCGATAGATGTCAATTACCGACAAGTCATTGTCGCCTCGTCACCTTCGACGCAAACTGCGCTCTCTGCAAAGTTGCAAGAATGCTGACACAATCTGACACTGGCGGCAGCTATGCTGTCTGGCTGCTTGTCGAAGAGGCATTGGATTTACAGTAATTTACCTCATGCTGAGGTTGACAGAGCCTAAAGGCAAGTATATCTTACGATATGTTTTAAGATGGTCTTGCGCCGCATTGCGACGTCTGTAAGCTTCAGAAGTTAATCAAAAGTAACGCCCTTGCCGTTGAAAATCTCGATATAATTGACGGCTTAGTCAGTAACCGATGTCAACGATATCAAACAGGTATCGCGAACTGGTATCGCAAGTTTCAGATTGACAGCGCAACCCGCTCTCCCAGGAGTCAAGCAATTGAATACCATTCAACGAATGCAGCTTGGCGCGCCGATGCGCCGAAACGCTTTAGGAATCGCGCTCGGTCTGGCCCTGGCCGGCTGTGCCGTCGGCCCGAATTTCAAATCTCCCGATGCGCCCGCCAATGCGGGCACGTCTTATTTGCCGGACAATCAGGTATCGCAAACCGATTCGGCCAAGGGCTTGGCCGGCGATGCCCAGCGTTTCGTCTCGGACCGCGACGTGCCGGCCGACTGGTGGACCCTGTTCCATTCGCCCGAGCTCGATCAATTGGTGCGCGCCGCACTGGAACACAATCCGACCATGGCCGGCGCCCAAGCCACGCTGCGCCAGGCCGAGGAGACTTACAAGGCGCAATCGGGCAACCTGCTTTATCCCAGTGTAAGCGCTCAGCTTGGCGCCGAACGCGAGCGTCTATCCGGCGTGCAGTCGTTCACGCCGTCGGGCATCACGTTCAATGCGTATAGCGCCTCGGTCAACGTGTCTTACACGCTCGACGTGTTCGGCGGCGTCAAGCGCCAGCTGGAGAGCGCGCAAGCCGCGGTGGATTACCAGCGCTACCAGGTGCAGGCGACTTACCTGACGCTGTCTTCCAACGTGGTGCTGACGGCAATCCGCGAAGCTTCGGCACGCGCGCAATTGAAGGCGACCAAGGAAGTGCTCGATTCGCAGGAAAAGCAATTGGCTGTGATCGAGAAACAGTATTCGGTCGGCGCGATCCCGCGCACCACGCTGCTGACGGAGCGCAACCAGGTGGCGCAGACGCGCGCCTCAATCCCGGCGCTGGAAAAGGCGCTGGCGCAGGCCCAACACCAGTTGTCGGTGTACGTGGGCAAGCTGCCGTCGGAATCGGGCATGCCGGAATTCCAGCTCGAATCCCTGCATTTGCCGGAAGATTTGCCGCTCTCCTTGCCGTCGAACCTGGTGCGCCAGCGCCCGGATATCCTCGCTGCCGAAGCGCAATTGCACGAGGCCAATGCCCAGGTCGGCGTGGCCACGGCCAATATGTATCCGCAGATCCAGTTGACCGGCGCCTATGGCTTCCAGGCCCTGCATCCCAACGATCTGTTCTCCAGCGGCTCGGGCTATTGGAGCATTGCCGGGAGCTTGCTTCAGCCCTTGTTCAACGGCGGCGCGCTATCCGCGCAACGCCGCGCTGCGTTGGCGGCGTTCGATGCGGCCGGCGCGCAATACAAATCGACGGTGCTGACGGCGTTCCAGAACGTGGCCGATACCTTGAGCGCGCTGCAGAGCGATGCCACGGCCTTGAAGGCGCAGATCGATGTCGAAGCGCTGGCGAAGGAGTCGATGGATCTGAGTCAGCAGCAGTATAAGCTCGGCGGCATCAGCTACCTCGTGCTGCTCGATGCCCAGCGCAATTACCAGCAAGCCCACGTGGCCCTGGTGCAGGCGCAGTCGGCGCGCTACTCCGATACGGCGGCGCTGTTCCAGGCGTTGGGCGGCGGGTGGTGGAACCGCGACAAGTCTTCGGTGGCGCAGGCAGCTCCAGCTGCTTCCGCCCAGTAACGCATTTTGCAGAATTTCGAATCTTAGGGAGAAGTATCCATGACTAAGCGTATGATTATCATGCTGCTGGGCGTTGTCGTGCTGGTGGTGCTGTTGGGCGGCCTCTGGTATATGAACCTGATGAAGATGCTCGGGAGCATGCCCAAGCCGGGGGCGCAGACCATCACGGCGATGAAGGTCGAATCGCTCGATTGGCAGCCGCAATTGTCGGCCGTCGGCAGCATTGCGCCGGTGCGAGGCGTGGACGTGACGACCGAAATCGCCGGCTTGGTGCGTGAAGTGCACTTCAAGTCGGGCGAGGAAGTCAAGAAGGGCCAGTTGCTGGTGCAATTGAACGACGACAGCGAGGTGGCGCAACTGCATTCGCTCCAGGCCGCCGCCGACCTCGCCCTTACAGTCTTGAACCGCGATAAGCTGCAACTGGCTGCGCAAGCGATCGCGCAAGCCCAGGTTGATGCCGATGAAGCCGACTTGAAGAGCAAGCGCGCCCTGGTCGAGCAGCAAAAGGCCGCTATCGTCAAGAAGGCGATCCGCGCCCCGTTCTCGGGCCAGGTCGGCATCACCACGGTCAATCCCGGCCAATACCTGAATCCGGGCGACAAGATCGTGTCTCTGGAACAGATCGACCCGATCTACGTCAATTTCACCGTGCCGCAGAAGCAAGCGGCCAACG
>DASVYZ010000731.1:0-5370 GCA_036391935.1 Burkholderiaceae bacterium
GCCACTTCCGCAAGCTCGAAGGGATTTATTCGCCCGAACTGATCAACGTCATCCGCTGGACCCTGCACATCGACCCGCTGGAGCGTCCGCAAAGCGTGTTCGCGCTGCAAAAGGCCCTGCGCGAACCGGCCCAGCAAGTCGAGGAATCGAACGACGTGATGGACAACATCTCGCGCAAGGTGCGCGGGTTCTTCGGCGGCTTGGGCTTGAAGTTGGGCCAGGCCAGCACCACGATACAAGAAGAGTCTCACTGAAGCCGCGCTCCAGGCGAGGCGTGAACAAGAACGCTGACGATACAGATTCCAATGCGATTCTCCGTATATCAAGAAAGCCACATAGGTGGCCGCAAGACCAACCAGGATCGCATGGGCTACAGCTTCACGCGCGATGCCTTGCTGCTGCTGCTGGCCGACGGCATGGGCGGCCACATCCAGGGCGAGATGGCGGCCACCATCGCCATGCAAACCATCGGCTCGCTATTCCAGCAAAGCGCCAATCCCTACGTGAAGAAGCCGGACCGCTTCCTGGAGGACAGCCTGTTCGCCGCGCACCGCGAAATCCACCGCTACCGCGCCATCAACAACCTGCCCGAGACGCCGCGCACCACCATCGTCGCCTGCCTGATCCAGCACAACACGGCGCTATGGGCGCACTGCGGCGATTCGCGCCTGTACTGGATGCGCCAGGGCCAGATTTTGTCGCGCACGCGCGACCATTCGCGCATCGAAACGCTGATCGCCCAGGGCAAGGTCGATCCGTCCGAGCGCGACACGCACCCGGACCGCAACAAGCTGTTCAACTGCCTCGGCGCTCCCAACATGCCCATCGTTGAGATATCGCGCCGCGCCAGCCTGCAAGCCGGCGACGTGATGCTGCTTTGCTCCGACGGCCTGTGGTCGGTGCTGCCCGACCACGTGCTGGCGCAGCGCCTGCACAGCAATACCATCGTGCGCGCCGTGCCCGAACTGATCGAGACCGCCACCGGCATCGCCGGCAAGAACAGCGACAACGTCACGGCCCTGGCCATGATGTGGGAATCGAGCGACAACACGCACAATGCCAACAGCACCATCACCACCCACACGCTTCCCATCGGCAGCGTGACCACCACGATCCAGGCGCCGCGCCATGCCGACCTGGAAAATGCCGACCCGTTTGCCGACAACGAAATCGAACGCGCCATCGACGAAATTCGCAGCGCGATCGACAAATCGACGAAACTCACCAACAAACATTGATTTTTTCATGACGTCCGAAAACCGCCCCAGCGGCCGCGCGGTAGACGCGCTGCGCGCCATCCGCCTTACGCCCAACTACACCAAGCACGCCGAAGGTTCGATCCTGATCGAATGCGGCGACACCAAGGTCATCTGCACCGCCAGCATCGAAGAGAAGGTGCCCGGCTTCCTCAAAGGCAAGAACCAGGGCTGGATGACCGCCGAATACGGCATGCTGCCGCGCTCGACGCATTCGCGCATGGACCGCGAAGCGGCCAAGGGCAAGCAATCGGGCCGTACCCAGGAAATCCAGCGGTTGATCGGCCGTTCGCTGCGCGCCGCCTTCGACCTCGAAGCCTTCGGCGAGCGCACGCTGCACCTCGATTGCGACGTGATCCAGGCCGACGGCGGCACGCGCACGGCCTCGATCACGGGCGCCATGGTGGCGGCTTACATGGCCTTTGCCAAGCTCAAGGAGCGGGGCGTGGTCACGGCCATTCCGGTCAAGCATTTCGTGGCGGCGATCTCGGTCGGCGTGTATCAAGGCATGCCCGTGCTCGATCTTGACTACAATGAAGACTCGGCTTGCGATACCGACATGAATGTCGTGATGACGGACGGCGGGCATTTCGTCGAAGTGCAGGGCACGGCGGAAGGCAATGCGTTTGATCGCGCCACGATGAATCGCTTGCTCGATCTGGCGCAGAAGGGCATCAACGAGTTGATCGCGCTGCAGAAGCGAACGCTGAACATCGCCTGAGATAAAGAACCCCTCGCCCGCAGGCGGGAGAGGGGCAGGGGTGAGGGATGTTATGCGTTGACTCTGTTTGTTCAGCCCGTCAACGTCCGGACATTCGCTCTTTCTGTTGAATTGAATGAGCCTAATGGCGATTCCCCTCATCGGATCGCCGCCCGCCCCACCCCTCTCCCGCTTGCGGGAGAAGGGAGTAAAGACAAAACGCCGTAACACGGAATCACCATGCCCCAAACCCTAGTCCTGGCCTCCAACAACCCCGGCAAACTGAAAGAATTCGGCGAACTCCTGGCCCCGCTGGGCTTCGAAGTCAAACCCCAAGGCGCCTTCGAGGTCCCCGAAGCGGACGAGCCCTACATGACCTTCGTCGAAAACGCCCTGGCCAAGGCACGCCACGCCTCGCGCCTGACCGGCCTGCCGGCGCTGGCCGACGATTCCGGCATCTGCGTCAATGCCCTCGGCGGCGCGCCCGGCGTCTACTCCGCACGCTACGCCGGCGAGCCGAAATCCGACGCCCGCAACAACGCCAAGCTGATCGAAGACCTGGCCGCCCATGCCGACAAGTCGGCCTACTACTACTGCGTGCTGGTCTTCGTGCGCCATGCCGAAGACCCGCAACCAGTCATCGCCGACGGCCGCTGGAACGGCGAAGTCAGGAGCGAACCCGCAGGGCAGGGCGGCTTCGGCTACGACCCCCATTTCTGGCTGCCGCACCAGCAAATGACCGCCGCGCAACTGAGCCCCGAAGAAAAGAACCGCCACTCGCACCGCGGCCAGGCCTTGCGCGCATTGATCGAGAAACTGAAATAATGATCCCCATCAAGCCAGCCGGGCAGGGCACGCGCGCCTCCGCCGCCGAAGCCGCCACCGCCTTCCTCAGGCCCGGCACCATCACGCTCACGTCGCTGCCGCCGCTCTCGCTCTACGTGCATATCCCGTGGTGCGTGCGCAAATGCCCCTATTGCGACTTCAACTCGCACGAAGCCAAGGACGGCTTCCCCGAAACCGAATACCTCGACGCGCTCAAGACCGACCTGGAACACGCGCTGCCGCTGATCTGGGGCCGTAAAATCACCACCATCTTCATCGGCGGCGGCACGCCGAGCCTGCTCTCGGCCGCCGGGCTGGACCGCTTGCTGTCGGACATCCGCACGCTATTGCCGCTGGATGGCCGCGTCGAAATCACCATGGAAGCCAACCCCGGCACGTTCGAAGCCGGGAAGTTCAAGTCTTACCGCGCCAGCGGCATCAACCGCCTTTCCATCGGCATCCAGAGCTTCAACCCACGCCACCTGCAAGCCCTGGGCCGCATCCATGACGGCGACGAAGCGCGCCGCGCGGTCGATATCGCCCATGCCAACTTCGACAACTTCAATCTCGATTTGATGTACGCCTTGCCGCAGCAGACGCTGGAAGAGGCAAAGGCGGACGTGGCCGCCGTCATCGCCCTGGCGCCGCCGCACCTGTCGCTGTACCACCTGACACTGGAGCCCAACACCTATTTCGCCAAATACCCGCCGCAGGTGCCGGACGACGACCTGAGTGCCGAGATGCAAGACATGATCGAAGCCGCCACCAGCGAAGCCGGCTACGACCACTACGAAGTCTCGGCCTACGCCAAACCCGGCCACCAGGCGCGCCACAACCTCAACTATTGGCAATTCGGCGATTACCTCGGCATCGGCGCCGGCGCGCACTCCAAGATATCGTTCCCGCACCGCGTGATCCGTCAGGCACGCTACAAGCAACCCAAGGCTTACCTGGAAGCCATCGCAGCCGGCAACGCCATCCAGGAAGAGCGCGAAATCGCCAGGAACGAACTGGGCTTCGAATTCATGCTCAACGCCCTGCGCCTGTACGGCGGCTTCGCCCCCAACCAATTCATGGAACGCACCGGCCTGACCGTGAACGCCATCGAAAAGCCGCTCATCGAAGCCGAAGCCAAGGGCTTGATCACGCGCGACCACCAATTGATCAAGCCGACCGAGCTGGGCATGCGCTTTTTGAACGATTTGCAGCAGCTGTTCCTGGTTGATTGACGGCTTTGGGGTGAAAAAGGGTTCCAAGACCGGTATAATGTCGTTTTCCGGCGGATATCAGGTCCGGCGCGATCCAAGGAAGTGTGGCCGAGTGGTTGAAGGCACCGGTCTTGAAAACCGGCGACGGGGAAACCCGTTCGTGAGTTCGAATCTCACCGCTTCCGCCAAAACACCATTTACAAAGCCCGCGACAGCGGGCTGTGTCATTTGCGGAAGCGAGCAGGCCAACTGCTTGGCCTGCGTGTGAGATTCGAAGGGTTCCGCTTGCAAGCGGAACCCTCCCGAATCGCCCATCTGCTGACCGCAAAGCGGTCAGCGCCGTGTGCCGAGGGCACACGTCGTCCTTTCATTTTTAAGCAGAAGCAAGAACCCAACCCAAACTATCGTAGACTTGTACCAAGCCGCAACTTAAGCAAGAATGGCGGCAGTCTATCGATATCCCAAGAACAAAACTTCGAAGCTAAACCGCACCGCACCCATGAGCGGCCCAAAAACAGCCATCTTCCAAGCCGACCCCATGTCGGTCCTGCTCGCCTACGCCGCCATCCAGGCCGTCAAGGCCGTGGCGGAAGGCTATGCCCAAGCGGCAGCCCTGCGTCGGCAGCACGACGACAGGCGCGACGCCGACGAACAGCGGCTCAAGGATGCGGCAACGGCCGGGCTGCGGGCGCTGAGCGAAGAAAACCGCACCGCACATGAGGAATTCGAACACCTTGCCCGGCTCGCCGAAACAATCGGCTTGGGTGAAAAGGTGCGCGCAACCTTTCCCGCCATGCCGGCTGCCGCCGATCCCGAAGACGAGGATGCCGTTGCAGCCCATGCGCGCGCGCTTCAGGTTTTGAACGATAGCCTGCGCGCCATGCTATTGACCGAAGCGGCACGCCAATCGGTCGAATTTGCCGAGCAGCCGTTCGATGGTTCGGCGGCCATGGCCAAGTCCATACCGCAGCAGATTTCGCGGCGCCAGCTTGGGCGTATCGCCCACCTCGGCGCGATACCGGAATCGATTGCGAAACTGGCGCTCGAACTCGACCAAACGCTGCCTGGCGAGCGCGCCGACCTGCTGGCCACCGAATTGCGAGCCCAGGTCCAGGCCTGGATCGAGCTGCAGCAAAAGAAACAGGTGGAGCAAGCCACGGCCGCCGTGCTGGAACACACCCTGCACGAACTCGGCTACCATGTTGAAGAAGTCAAGGAGACCCTGTTCGTCGAAGGCGGCATGATGCATTTCCGCCGTGCCGGCTGGGGCAATTACATGGTGCGCCTGCGCGTCGATGCCAAGGCCGATACCGTCAACTTCAACGTGGTGCGTGCGGTCACGGAAAGCGACAACGAGCGCAGCGTGCTCGATCATCTTGCC
>DASVYZ010000732.1:0-1835 GCA_036391935.1 Burkholderiaceae bacterium
CTACCTGCGTTGCCATCGCGGCGAGATCGAGGTCATGCCGCTCCTGCGCCGCGGCTCCCGGTTCCTGACGCGCCATCGAAAGCAACTGGTGCACCAGGTGGCTCATGCGCGCGATGCCTTGCTTCAGATCGGACAGGGCGCTGTCGCGCTCCTTGGGGTCCGCGGCGCGCTCGGCCAATTGAACCTGCAAGGTGAGCGCGGTCAACGGCGTCTTCAACTCATGCGCCGCATCGGCAATGAAATTGCGCTGCGCGACGATCGATTGATCGAGGCGCGCCAGCAAGTCGTTCAAGGCGCCAATGAGCGGCAATATCTCTTGCGGCTGGCGCTGCTCCGAGACCGGCACCAGCGAGGCGGCATCGCGTGCCTTGACTTCGTGCGCCACGCGGCCTATGGAAGCCAGGCCGCGTCCCACCGTGATCCAGATCAGAAGCGCCAGCACGGGAAGAAGCAGAAGCAGCGGGGTCACGGTCTTCAAGGCCATCCTTGCCGCCACTTGCAGCCGATCGCGCATGGGTTGCGCCACCTGCACCACGGTGCCGCCCAGTTGGGCGCTGTATACGCGCCAATCGATGCCGCGCGCCGTCACGTTGGTAAAGCCCAGTTCGGCGCGCTGCGGCAAGGGCGCATTTTCGTGCGAGCGGTAGATGCGCAAGCCGTTGCTGTCCCAGATCTGGATTACCACGTCATGCTCGTCCTCATTGCCGCGTCCCGGCCCAAGCGGCGCGAAGGCGCGGTCGGGCAGTGAAGCAACGAACTGGCGCATCTGGTAATCGAATAATTGATTGGCTTCGTCGCGCGCCTGGGCGTAGATCAGCAGCGCGGCCGCCAGGATGCCCCCGCTCATGCCGACGGACAGCCAGACCAGCAGGGTGCGGCGTATCGAACTCATGCGGCCCCCACCATGTAGCCGACGCCGCGCACGTTGCGTATCAGCCCGGCGCCGAGCTTCTTGCGCAGTCCATGAATATGCACTTCGATGGCATTGCTTTCGACCTCCTCGCCCCAGCCATACAGCTTTTCCTCGAGTTGGGCGCGCGAGAGCACGGCGCCGGGCCGGTCCATCAGGGCTTGCAAGAGCGAGAATTCGCGTGCGGACAGGTTGACCGGCGCATCCTTGAGCAAGACTTCGCGAGTGGCCGGGTTGAGCGTGACGTCGCCGTGCCTTATCAAGGACTCGCTCCGGCCGGCGCGACGGCGCAGCAGCGCGCGAATACGCGCCTCCAGCTCATCGAAATCGAAAGGCTTGACCAGATAGTCGTCGGCACCGGCGTCGAGCCCGGCCACGCGCTCGGCCACGGCATCGCGTGCGGTCAATATCAGTACGGGAATGGGGTTGTTTTTCCGCCTCAGCGTGCGCAAGACATCGAGCCCTGGCTTGCCTGGCAGACCTAAATCGAGCAGCAGCAAGTCGTAGCCGGCGATATCGAGTGCGGCTTCGGCTGCCGCGCCGTCCCTAACCCAGTCGACCGAAAAGCTGTCCTGGCGCAAACCTTTTTTCAAGCCTTGGCCTATCATTGCGTCGTCTTCGACCAGCAAGAGCCGCACGTTTCCCTCCAAATAACAATTTGGAGCGCCGTAACCGCCGGAAAGTTCAAGGAGGCCCGGAAAAGACAAAGCGCCGCAATTGCGGCGCCTCGCAGGGAAACAGGGAGATGGTAAAGCGTGTTATGCGGCGGCGGCCTGATCCATCACCGGATCGTTGGCGCCGAGCGCTTCGGACAGGGCGCGGTTGATCAAGCCTTCGACTTCGATCACGCGGGCACGGCCTTCTTCCAGCACCTTGGCCAATTCCGCGGCAGGCATCGAGAACGATTCAGTCTTGTCGCGCGAAG
>DASVYZ010000733.1:0-3508 GCA_036391935.1 Burkholderiaceae bacterium
CAGCGAGCTCGTCGCGCATCTGGCGGCGGTCGATGATGCGGTCGATGGCGCCCTTCTCGAGCAGGAACTCGGCGCGCTGGAAACCTTCGGGCAAGGTGACGCGCACGGTGGACTCGATCACGCGCGGGCCGGCGAAGCCGATCAAGGCCTTCGGTTCGGCCATCACCACGTCGCCCATGAAGGCAAACGAGGCGGAAACGCCGCCCATGGTCGGATCGGTCAGCACCGAGATGAAGGGCAGCTTCTTTTCCGAGAGTTGCGTCAGGATGGCCGTGGTCTTGGCCATCTGCATCAGCGACAGCAGGCTTTCCTGCATGCGCGCGCCGCCGGTGGCGGTGATACAGATAAAGGGCACCTTTTGCTCAAGCGCGGCGCGGGCGGCGCGGGTGAAGCGCTCGCCGACCACGGAACCCATGGAACCGCCCATGAATTCGAATTCGAAGCAGGCCACCACGACGGGCAAGCTCATGATGGCGCCGCCCATGGCGATCAATGCATCGGTCTCGCCCGTGCCATCCATGGCCGATTTCAGGCGATCGGGGTATTTCTTGGTGTCCTTGAACTTCAGGGTATCGACCGGCAAGACTTCCTGGCCGATCTCGTAACGTCCGCCCGCGTCGAGCAAGGCATTCAAACGGTCGCGCGCGCGGATGCGCATATGGTGGTCGCACTTGGGGCAAACGTGCAGGTTCGATTCCAGGTCGGTACGGTAGAGCACCGCTTCGCAGGACGGGCACTTGACCCACAGGCCTTCCGGAACGGACTTGCGCGTGGCAGATTCGGAACGCTGAATTCGCGGGGGCAGCAGCTTTTCCAGCCAACTCATGGACACCTCTTTAGGTTTTCAGATGCGCGCATTGTACCGCTTGGAGCGGATTGGGACAAATTTTGCTTTTTTGACAAATCTCAAAAAGGAAACTTGTGTCGCAACTCCGCTGCTAACCAGGGGTAAGTCGCCGGCTCGACCTGCCAAATTTCGTTGGCGATATCAAACCAAGTCCATTTCCCAACCAACACCATGCGGGCCTGAACAGAGCCGGCAATACATCCTTACTTGCGACTGCAGCAGCCAACGGCCCGTTACCGACATAACACAACAAATTAGTAAGGCGAATAAGACTTCTCCTCCACAATCGCGCTCCGCAAAGCTTCATTGATTTCGCGCTTGAGCGCCGCGCGCTTGTCGTTATTGATGTACACGGCGCGCGCCAACTCCACGAAGCTCGGTCCAAAATCCTTGCGCCGCTCATGATCGCGAATATCGTCCTCCACTTGCCAGATGACTTCGTTGACCGCTTTCAAATCGGTTTGCAACTGCCTCAGCCTGGCATCGGTCTGGAATTCGGGCGGCAGAATGGCCATAAGGATGCCGTATTCGTGTTCCACATTGCGCAGCTTGGCTGCATCGCCGATACGCTCGCGCTTGATGGCGAGGATGGTGATCTTGTCGACCAGTTCGCCGGGGGCGATTTCCACTTGCATGGCCTTATCCTTTCGTGTTTTGAATTTCTTGCGCCATCGCGGCGAATGGCCCGCTCCAGTCGCCGCGCCCGGTCTGGCGGAACAAGCGCACCGAAGGATACCAGGGCGAATCGCTGCGCTCCAGCATCCATACCCAGTGCGGAATCTTTTGCAGCGCAATCCAGGTCGGGCGGCCCAGCGCGCCGGCCAGGTGGCCGATCGAGGTATCGACCGTGACGACCAGATCGAGATTCATCATCACGCCGGCCGTATCGATGAAGGCGTCGGGACCGGAATCGAAATCCTCGCCCAGCGTCTCGACCTGCATGCCGGGTGGCAGCGTGTGCAATTGATCGAGCCCATGCGTCTTTTGCAGGCTGATCAGGCGCACGCCGGGAAGCGCCGCCAGCGGTGCAAATGCAGCCAGCGGCGCGGAACGGCCCTTTTCTGCGGAGGCATTCGGATTGCCCTGCCACGCGATGCCGATCTTGAAGCCTTGGTTTCCCAGGCGCTCGCGCCAACGCAGACTAGCCGCCTCCTCGGCGAACAGATAGGCAGCGGAGGCCGGGATTGTTTCGACCGTCGTACCGAACAGCGCAGGCAGACTCATGAGCGGGCAATGAAAATCGAAAGGCGGCGGCGCTTCACCTTGCGCGTGCAGAGCATGAATGCCGTCCATACTCGAAAACAGCCGATGCAGATGACGCGGCAATTCGAGCACGACGCGCACTCCGTTGGCCCCGAGGATGGCCGCATAGCGCGAAAACTGTATCGCATCTCCCAACCCCTGCTCCGCGTGCAGCAAGACGGTGCGGCCGGCGACGTTGATGTCGTTCAACATAGGTCGGTCAACGTAGCGGGCAACATGCCTGGAGCTGCCGCCGCGCACCCGCCATTGGTAGCAAGCGAAGCCGCGCTCCAGGTCGCCCAGCAGCAGGCGCGGATAAGACGAGTTGTAGTGCGCCTTGGCATGGTCGGGCCTCAATGCAATCGCACGATCGTAAGCCTCGATCGATGCCGGCAAATCGCCGAGCACGGTCAAGGCGATGCTGCGGTTGTAATGCGCCTCGGCAAAGCTTGGATCGCGCATCAGCACTGCATTGAATATATCCATCGCCTCGTGCAAACGGTCTTGCGCCATGAAGGCCGCGCCGAGGTTGCATTGCACCTGCAAATTGTCCGGCTCCAGGCCCAGCGCGGTGCGATAGCAGCTAACGGCCTCCTCGTATTGCTCGCGCTCCTTGTAAATATTGCCCAGGTTGACGTGGGCTTCACACAAGGCAGGCTTTTCCGCCAAGGCGCGGCGGTAGGCCTGTTCCGCGCCATCGAGGTTGCCCTGCGCGAACAAGACCAGCCCGAGATTGCAATGCGCTTCGGCATAAGCGGGCACGCGCTCGAGCAAGTCGCGGTAAGCGGCGGCGGCTTCATCGAAGCGCTCCTGCTGCTTCAGGATATTGCCGATGCGCAGCCGCGCTTCTGCCAGATCGGGCTTGGCCGCCAGCGCCGCACGATAGCCCGCCAAGGCGCCGGCGAGATCGTTCAATTGCCACAGGGCGATGGCGCGGTTGTAATGCACGCCGTAAGCCTGCGGCTGCAGGACCAGCGCCTTGTCGTAAGCCGCTACGGCTTCTTTCAGTTGCTGTTGCGCGCTCAGCGCAATGCCGAGATTCGCATACGTGGCCGCATGATCGCCGCGCAATGCGATGGCTTGCCGATAGCAGGCGGCGGCTTCCACAAACCGGCCCAGCTCCGTCAACAGCAAGCCGCGATTGAATGGGATATCGGCCGAGACCGGGTCGAGTCGTGCCGCCTCCGCGTACGCCGCCAGCGCCTCTTCTCGCCGTCCGACAGCCTTCAATACGACGGCAAGATTGGTATGGTAAGTGACCAGGTCCTTGTCAAGCCTGATGGCCCTGGTTATCAAGTCGATGGCCAGTTCGTGCCGGCCGGCCTGATGCGCTATCAGGCCGAGCAATTGCCAGGCATCGGCATGGCTCTGCTCGTTCGCCAGCACTCGACGGTAACCTGCTTCAGCCTCGGGAAGACG
>DASVYZ010000734.1:0-3851 GCA_036391935.1 Burkholderiaceae bacterium
TCGGTAGAACCCCGAATCGCCGTTCCCGAGGACGTCGCGCGTCGCTACGGCGACCTGCTCCTATCCACACTCAACAACTCGGACCGGCAGCCGGATACCCCGCAATACGTCGTCATGGTGGACCGCAGTCCGAAGATCCAGGCGCTTTTCTTGTTTTGGCTGGATGCCGACGGCGGTGCCGACCTGCTCGGTGCGTCTCCGGTTTCGACGGGAAAGGCTACACGGTTCGACCATTTTGAAACGCCGGTCGGCGTTTTCCGCCATACACCGGATAACCCCGATTTTCGGGCCGAAGGCACGAAAAACGAAAACGGCATCCGCGGATATGGATTGAAAGGCGAGAGGGTTTTCGATTTTGGCTGGCAGCAGGGAAAACGCGGCTGGGGGCGTCACGACTTGGGCGAGATGCGGCTCCAGATGCATGCCACAGACCCCGATCTGCTGGAGCAAAGATTGGGGTCGGTTCAATCGAAAGGCTGCATCCGCATACCGGCATCGCTCAATCGCTTGATCGACCACTACGGCTTGATTGATCGCGACTACGAAGCCGCCGAACAGGAAGGCCGCCGCCAATGGGTGCTCGCCGCCGACCGCGAAGCGGCGGCATCGGCCGGCGATCTGCTCGTCATCGTCGATACGGGGCAAACCAATCGCCCCTATTGGAACACGAAACTTGCATCGAAAAATCGGGCAAACCGCCTGTCCGCGCCGGACAAGCCGCACCTCACTCCAATGCCGGCAGCACCACGCCCGTAACCGAGCCGAATCCCACCCGATACCCCCTGCCCCGGCACCAGCCGGTCATGCTTATTTCGTCGCCGTCGGCGATGAAGGAGCGCTGGGCACCACCTTGCAGAGTCAGGGGTTTCTGTCCGTTCCAGGTCAATTCAAGCAGGCTGCCGTAAGAGTCCGGTGTCGAACCACTGATCGTACCGGAACCCATCAAGTCGCCTACCTGCGTATTGCAGCCGGACACCGTGTGGTGCGCCAATTGCTGCGCCATGGTCCAGTACATGGTCTTGAAATTGGTGCGGCAGACCGTGCTCGGCTGAGCGGCATCGCCGGGGCGCAGGCTGACTTCGAGTTCCAGATCGATGCCGTTCTTGCCGCTCTGGCGCAGGTAAGGCAAAGGCTCCGGTTCCTGCACGGGGCTATCAACCATGAAGGGCTGCAGCGCTTCCATCGTCACGATCCAGGGCGAAATGGAGGTGGCGAAAGTCTTGCTGTTGAACGGGCCCAGCGGCACGTATTCCCATTGCTGCAAGTCGCGGGCGCTCCAGTCGTTCAACAACACCATGCCGAAGATGTGAGCCGGTGCGGCATCGACGGAAATGGGCTCGCCGAGCGCATTGCCCTGCCCCACGATGAAGGCCGTTTCCAGTTCGAAATCGAGCTTGCGGCAGGCGCCGAAGATCGGCGTTTCGGCATCGGGGAGCTTGATCTGGCCGCGCGGACGGCGCACCGGCGTACCGCTGACCACGACCGAGCTGGCGCGTCCGTTGTAGCCGATAGGAATGTGCAGCCAGTTCGGCAGCAAGGCGTTCTTCGGGTCGCGGAACATGGTGCCGACATTGGTCGCATGCTCCTTGGAGGAATAGAAGTCGGTGTAGCCTGGAATCGCCACCGGCAAATGCATCGTCACCGACGCCATGGCGACGAGCGCCTGCCCGCGCAAGACCGCATCGTCGCGCAGCGTGGGATTGTCATGGCGCAGCAAGAGGCTGACGGCCAGGCGGTTATCACTCCAGGCCTGCTTGCCGAGTGCGATAAAAGCATTGAGCGCAGGCTGGTCGAACACGTGCGTGCCCGACGGCTTCAATAACCCGCGGCGTTCCAGCACGGCCAGGTCAAGCACATAATCGCCGATGGCGACGCCGGCACGCGGCGCCGGATCGGCGGCAGTGCTGAAGATGCCGAACGGCAGGTTCTGAATAGGGAAATGCGAGTCGGGCGCGACGTCGACGAAGGATTTCAACGCGGGATCATTGGCTTGCATGCTTATCCTTTTTTAAAGCTTGCCGGTGAAATTCTTTTTCAACCCCTGCCAGCATTCGAGGTAATTCTTCTGCAATTCTGGCATGAGCAAGGCGTGCGAAGTCGGGCAGATCACGTAGCGGCTTTCGAACATGAAGGCCAGCGTGTTCTCGATCTTGTGCGGCGCCAGTTCCACTTCACTGGCGCGCTCGAAGGTCGCCGCATCGGGGCCGTGGCCCGACATGCAATTGTGCAGGCTGCCGCCTCCAGGCACAAAGCCTTCCGCCTTGGCATCGTAGGCACCGTGGATCAAGCCCATGTATTCGCTCATCACGTTGCGGTGGAACCAGGGCGGACGGAAAGTGTTTTCCGCCACCATCCAGCGCGGCGGGAAAATCACGAAGTCGACGTTGGCCGTACCGGCCGTATCGGACGGCGAAGTCAGCACCGTGAAGATCGATGGATCGGGGTGATCGAAACTCACCGTGTTGATCGTGTTGAACAGCGCGAGATCGTACTTGTACGGTGCGTAATTGCCGTGCCAGGCCACCACGTCGAGCGGCGAATGGCCGATCTCGGCCGACCAGAGCTGGCCGCCGAACTTGGCAACGAGTTCGAACCCGCCTTCGCGGTCTTCATAGGCGGCCACAGGCATGAGGAAATCGCGCGCGTTGGCCAGGCCGTTGGAACCGATCGGGCCCAGCTCCGGCAGGCGCAAGGCCGCGCCATAGTTTTCGCAGACGTAGCCGCGTGCCGTGCCGTCAAGCAGTTCCACGGCAAAGCGCACGCCGCGCGGCAGCACGACCATCTCGCCGGGCTTTACATCGAGCACGCCCATCTCGGTCTTCACGCGCAAGGCGCCCTGCTGCGGCAGCACCAGCATTTCCCCGTCGGCGTTATAAAAGAAGCGCTCTTCCATCGAGCGGTTGGCGGCGTAGAGGTGGATTGCGATGCCGGCCTGGGCGCCGAGGTCGCCATTGCCGGCCATGGTCACGAGGCCGCTGACGAAGTCGGTCGGCACATCGGGCGCGGGCATGGACAGCGGGTTCCAGCGCATTTGGTTCGGCGAGACATTGGCTGCATCGAACGGTGCGGCGCGCAACAAGCCGTTGTCGATGGCACGGAAGCTGCCGTGCATGGCACCGGGGCGGATGCGGTACAGCCAGGAACGGCGGTTCAGGTGGCGCGGCGCGGTGAAGGCCGTACCGGAGATTTGCTCGGCATAGAGGCCATAAGCGACCTTCTGCGGCGAATTCTGACCCTGCGGCAAGGCGCCCGGCAGCGCCTCGGTCGCCAGTTCGGCACCAAAGCCTGAGAGATAACGCAAACCTTCTTTGATTGCATGCATGGTCAAGGACTCCATAGGGAAGTGGACGACGAGCGCAGCTCTCGAAGCTTATTGTGCGCCCCTTCGCGAATGCTCACATTATCTACATTTGTTCATTTTGGAAAAATGGAGCAAAATTAAAATAATTATTCACCTTTAATGAACAATATGGACAGACTGGAATCGCTGCATGTGTTTTGCCGCGTGGTGGAACTGAACAGCTTCAGCCGGGCAGCCGATCAACTGCAATTATCGAATGCCTCGATCTCCAATCACATCGCCGGCTTGGAAAGCCATTTCGGCGTGCGCCTCTTGAACCGCACCACACGCAAGCTCTCGCTGACCGATGACGGACGTTCCTGCTACGAACGTGCCTTGCGCTTGCTGGGGGAGATGACGGAACTGGAAGATGCCTTGCAGGGTGCGCGACTGAAACCCAAGGGCATTCTGCGTGTGGACATCCCTACCGCCATCGGGCGCATCTACATCGCCCCCGCTTTGCCGCGCTTCGCTGCGCAATACCCGGAACTGTCCCTGCGTGTGCATGTGA
>DASVYZ010000735.1:0-2645 GCA_036391935.1 Burkholderiaceae bacterium
GTGGCGCTCGCATGCCGCCGAGGACGATGGCGTGGAAGCGGATCTGCAGCAAGTGTTGGGCGCCGAGGCGGCCGCCGCGCTCGATCTGTTCGATGCCCTGCAATTGCAGGCGGTGCTCAAGGTGTGCCGGACCTCGAAGTCGTTGTCAGACGCCGGGCGCAAGCTGTTCGCCGCTTCGCGCGAGCAAAAGGCCAGGCCGAATGATGCGGATAGACTGAAGAAGTATCTGGCTCGGTTCGGCTTGAGTTGGGACGATGTTGGCTAGGTTGGTGCCGAGCGTTCGGCACCAACCTACGCCTTTGCCATGAACTCGCATAGCAGCCGATGAAAATGATGCACGCCGCGCTCGCGTGTCGGCGAATAGCGCCCATGGCTGTAAAACCTTGAACGTACCCCGCGCTGCACCGCGCGCACGACCTCCTCGTCTTCCATCTCCACCGTATCGAGCCCGGCCCCCGCCCCTTTTTCGAGCTTGGCTGCATCCCATACGTAAGACCGGAAACTGATGCGCGTGCGGTCGCGCGATTGCGGCTGGATCAGGTTCAGCGACAAGCCCCAGGGATAGAAGTTGAGCATCAGGTTGGGAAACACCCACCAGTAATACGCCGCCACGCGTTTGCCATGGTCCTTTGCGCCGGCCGGGATATCGAATGCCGGCTCGCCCTCGCGCGCGATCGCCAATTGCAGGTTGGCATAGCGCCCGATCTCGCTGGCATAGCTGCCGTATTCGACCACTGCATTCAAGCCGGCGTGCACGAAGGGGATGTGGAAGCCTTCGAGATAGTTTTCCACGTAGAGCGCCCAGTGCGCGTCGAGATCGAAGTCGCGGTCACGGCCCGGATCGCGCACGAAATCCCCTATCGGCAGCCAGGACAGGCGTGCCTCGATTTCCGCCATGAAGTCGGAGAGAGGCGCGGCCGGCGCGATGGAAGCAAAGCCGTGCTTGCGCCAGGTTGCGAATGGTATGGCCGGCAAATTGTCGGCCGCCGAAGGAAAATTTTGCGCTTCGGCAAATTCAGGCATGGAAAGCATCTTGCCCGTCAGATCGAAACGCCGCGCATGGTAGCCGCAGCGGATCTGCTTCAATTGGCAGGCTTGATGGACCAGGATATTGCCGCGATGGGTGCAGACATTGGACAGGCAACGCAACTCGCCCTGCTCGTCGCGCGCCAGCATCAAGGGCTCGCTCAACAAGCCGGGAAGCAATTCGCGCGGCGCTACGCTGCCGGCCTGCGCCACATCGTCGGCTACCCCGAGCCATTGCCAGGTCCGGGCGAAGACGCGTTCGCGCGCCGACTGGAAATGGTCTTCCTCCGTGTAAAAGGAAGTATCCAAAGTCCTTGCCTTTGTGATGTCGGGCTCAATGGAAAACGTCATAAGCATTTCCTCCTTGTCGTTTCCGGACACGATTCGCCTTCCAATGCTGCCAGCAAGCCGAGGCAAACCAGTACTGTGAGGTTCTTGCTCAAGGGGCCGAATGGCTCGAACAGGAATTCGGGCAGGCCGAAGGCAACGACGATGCTATAAAACGCCACGAGCATCATTTGCGTTTGCCATAGTTTGCGCGAGGCGAGAAACAGCGCTGCCAAGCCCATCGCGAAGTCTAGCACGCAAGCGGCGGCAAAAAACAGATCGGTATGAAAAGCAATGCCCAGCCGGCGCAGCCAGGCTATCGATTGCTCATGCGGGAAAAAGAACCAGCAACTTGCAGCGGTCCATAACCAGAGGAAAGCCATGCCCAGCCGCGCAGCCCAATACAGCCTGTGGGTTGCCATCGCGGAGAGCGGCTTCACCATAGCGCAGGCTTGGCCACCATGAGCCAGAACACTATGATGAGGGCGGAAAACGCCGGTATGCCGAGGCGAAACCAGCGCTGCACCAATTCCTTGTAGCGCGGCGGCAGCGGTGTGCCGTCGGCTTCCGAGCGGCGCGCCAGCTTGCGCATGTCGAGTTGCAGCCGGACGACCGGCAGCCAGCAAGCGCCGGCAAGAAGATAAAGGGAAAAGCTCGCCACGATCCAGGACGTGTTCATCGGATAGCCGGCCATCAGCGTCAGGCCGAGGCCGCTCGCCGGCTGGACGACCACGGCCGGCGTGGTGAAGAGCCAGTCGGCCAGCACAGTGATGTCATTGACGCGGCGTGCGACATGCACATTGTCACCCCGGTCCGCCATCCATTTGAAAAATGCGATGCCGATACCGGTACCGAACAATACGGTCGAGCTCAGCACGTGCAGCCATTTCAGCAGCAGATAGCTATTCATGCCGGCAACTCCCGTACGTTGAAGCCTTCCAGTGCGGCAAGGTAGTCTTCGACGGTAAGCAGACCCATGCAAGGCATGGCGCCGTGCGGCAAGTGGTCGCCCTGGGCCAGCTTGCGCGCCAGCGCGATCGATGCGCCGCAGGGAATGTGCGGGCCGTGATTTTGCGCCGCCACCACGTGCCAGGTCAATTTCAGCGGCGCGCCGTCCTGACCCAGGCCTTCGAGCATGACGAACATGCCGCCCTTGTCGCTGATGAAGGATTCCATCCAGCCGCTCACGCGATGCAGGGGTGCGGCCCAGCGCGCGAGGCTGGACAGCAAGCCGAGCCGCACGAGCTGCGCACCGGCCCAGACAGCAAGGTGGCCGGCAAAGCCGGCGAAAC
>DASVYZ010000736.1:0-5837 GCA_036391935.1 Burkholderiaceae bacterium
CAGGAACACTTTCGGCTTGCGCACGATGGCCCGGCCGATGGCAACGCGCTGGCGTTCGCCGCCCGACAATTCCTTGGGATAGCGTGCGAGCATGTGGCTGATGCGCAGCACTTCCGCCGCCTGCCCGACCTTGGCCTTCCGCGCGGCGTTGTCCTCCCCGGCCATCTTGAGCGAGAAACCCATGTTTTCCGCCACCGTCATGTGCGGGTACAGCGCATAGCTCTGAAACACCATGGCGGCGCCGCGTTCATGCGGGCGCTGCTCGTTGGCGCGCACACCGTCGATCAATAGCTCGCCCTGGTCTATGCCTTCCAGGCCGGCGACCATGCGCAACGTGGTCGATTTGCCGCAGCCCGAGGGGCCGACGAAGACCAGGAATTCGCCGTCGCGCACTTCCAGGTCTATGCCCTTGATGACTTCGGTGCCATTGAAGTTCTTGCGTATGCCACGCAGCGTGACTTGCGCCATGTGCCGTCTCCTTGTTTGTTGTTTGCCGCCCCGGGCGCTCTCAGGCGCCAGGGGCGTGGGAGGCCTTCACCCGGCCGAGGAAATCGCGATACCACAGCGCACTATCCTTCAGGGTGCGCGCCTGGGTCGCATAGTCGACGTGGACGATGCCGAAGCGCTTTTCATACCCCGAAGCCCACTCGAAGTTGTCCATCAGGCTCCACACCATGTAGCCGGCCATGTTCACGCCCTGGCGCATCGCCTCGCGCACGGCGCCGATATGGCGCGCCAGATAGTCGGTGCGGCCGGCATCGGCCACCTTGCCGTCTATCATCCTGTCGTCGAAACTGCCGCCGTTTTCGGTGATGTAAAGCGGCGGCACGGCGTAGTCGCGGTCGAGCCGCAGCAGCAATTCTGTCAAGCCTTCAGGATAGATTTCCCACCCCATATCGGTTACGGCGCGTCCGCTTTCGCGCACATTCCAGGGTTCGCCGGCGCTGGCCACCGAACGCGTGTAGTAATTGATGCCGAGGAAATCCATCGGCGCCGCAATGCGCTCCATATCGCCGGCGGCGATCTTCGGCGCATCGGCGCCGAGGTGCTCCAGCACGTCGGACGGATAGCTCCCCTTGAACAGCGGGTCCATATACCAGCGCACCAGCTTGCCGTCTTCCAGGCGCGCCTTGGCGGCGTCGGCCGCGTTCTCGCTGGCCGCATGGATGGGCGAGAGGTTGAGCACGATGCCGAGTTCGGCGCGGCAATTGTCGCCCCGCAGCGCGGCCAGCGCCATGCCGTGCGACAGCAGCAGGTGATGCGACACTTGCGCCGCCATGGCACGGTCCTTGATGCCCGGGGCGAACACGCCGCTCTCATGGCCCAGCGTGGCCATGACCCATGGCTCGTTGTGGGTGGCGATGGAAGGCAGGCGGTCGCCGAAACGACTGGCGATGCCTTGCGCATAGTCGACGAAGCGGAACACCGTATCGCGCTCGGCCCAGCCGCCTTTTTCCTGCAGCGCCTGCGGCAAATCCCAGTGGTTCAATGTCAGGTAAGGCTTGAGCCCGCGTTCCAGGATGCCGTCGATCAGGCGCTCGTAAAAGGCCAGGCCCTTTTCATTCCAGGCGCCCGCGCCTTCGGGCAACACGCGCGGCCATGACACCGAGAAACGGTAGGCATCGACGCCGAGGTTGGCGATCAGATCGAGGTCGTCGTTCCAGCGATGATAGTGGTCGCAAGCCGTATCGCCATTGCTGCCGTCGGCGATCACGCCGGGCTTGGCGCAAAAATGATCCCAGACCGATGGCCCCTTGCCGTCTTCGCGGCTGGCGCCTTCGATCTGGAAGGCGCTGGTGGCCACGCCCCAGACGAAGTCCGCAGGGAACTGGGCGGCGATGTCGCTTGTTTTGATGTTCGTCATGTTTTGAGAAGCAGTATTGCGAATGGTTTCAATGCGTGTTGCGCCTTACTTGACCGCACCGGCGGTCAGGCCCGATATCAATTGGCGCGAGGAAAGCACGAACAGCACCAGAAGCGGAATGGTGGCAATGGCCGAACCCGCCATCAGCGCGCCCCATTGGGTGTCGACCGGACTTTGCAGGCTGCGCAAGGCCAGCGGCAGGGTATACATGTCCGGCGAGCGCATCACCACCAGCGGCGCGATGAAGTTGTTCCACGAAGCGATGAAGGTGATCAAGCCGAGCGTGCCGAGCGCGGGACGCAGCAGGGGCAGCACGATGCGGAAATAGATGCCCATCTCGCCGCAGCCGTCCATGCGAGCCGCATCGATCAATTCGGTCGGTACCGAGCTGGCGACGAACTGGCGCATCAGGAAAATGCCGAAGGCGCTGGCCGCGCCGGGCAGGTAAAGCGCACGCGGCTGGTCGATCCAGCCCAAGGCATCCATGGCCAGAAAGGTCGGAATCATGTTCATGAAGGAAGGCAGCAGCATGGTACCCATGACCAGGCCGAACAGCAGCTTCTTGCCTTTGAATTCGAAGCGGCCGAAGGCATAGCCGGCCATGGAACAGAACAGCAGCGTCAATCCGGTCGAGGCCAGCGCGACATAGAGACTCCAGCCAAGGCTGCGCCAGAACGGGATGCGTCCGGTCAAGAGTTGCACGTTCTCGCCGAAGTTGTGGCCGAAAAACAGCGGCGGCGGCACATCGAAGATCTCGGTGCGCGAATGCGTCGCGAACACGAACATGAAGTAGAACGGCGCCAGCATCACGAGCGCGCCGATGGCGATCATGCCGTAGGCGGCCCAGAGCGCCATGCGGCTGTCGCCGAGCGCAGCGGCTTGTTGGCGCGGACGATCGGCCATAGTCATTTGCAGGTTCGGGTTCATTGTGAGGAATTCCGGGTATGGAAGGCGCGGTGCGTCAACCAGGTCAGCACTGCCACCACCGCAAACAACAGCCAGGACATGGCGCTGGCGGCGCCGAAGTCGTCGAAGTCGAACGCCATGCGGTACAGATAGACGGCCGCCGTCATGCCGGCCTGATCCGAGCCGCCGTTGCCCATGGTCAGGATGAAGGGCTCCTCGAACAATTGCAGACCGCCGATGACGGAAAGCGTGACGCCGAAAACCATGATGGGCCGCAGGCTGGGCAAGGTGATGTAGCGGAACTGCTGCAACCGCCCGGCGCCATCCATGCGCGCCGCTTCGTACAAATCGACCGGAATCGTCTGCAGTGCGGCGAGGTAGAGCACGATGTTGAAACCGAGGTAGCGCCAGAACACCACGATGGCGATGGCCGGCTTGATCGTGTCGGAATTGTTGGTCCAGTCGATCGGGTCGGCCGGCAGGATGTGATTCAACAAGGGCAACTGCGCCAGCTCCTTCAGCGCCAGGTTGATCAAGCCGAAATTGGTGGAGAACAGCGCCGTGAACATGATCGCGATTGCCACCGTCGAGGTGATGTAGGGCACGAAGTACAGGCCCACGACCAGATTGCGCGCGCGCTTGATGCCGGCATGGATGAAGCATGCCAGGGGAATGGCCAGCAGATGCTGCGGCACGCCCGACGCGGCGGCGAGCCAGAACGTGTTCTTCAAGGACTTCCAGAACCATTCATCCTGAAGCGAAAAGGCGAAATTGTCGAAGCCGACGTATTGCATGGATTCCAGCCCGGCGCTCGGCTCCCAGCTATGGAAGGCCAGGTAGAGCGAGAACAACAGCGGAAACAGGCCAAAGGCGAGGAACAGGATGAGGAACGGGGAGAGGAGCACATAGGGCGTCCAGGCCGGCGGCAGGCGCCATTTGGCGCGATTTTTGATGGCGCTACGCATGGCCTCTCTCATCGCAACGCCCTGCGCTGCAACAGACGTTCCGCATCGGCCAGCGCTTCGCCGATGTCCTTGTTTTTTTCCAGCACCTTGTCGAGCTCGGAATTGACCACTTCTTCGGCGAAGGCGTCCTGCTTGTGCACGCGCACCGCGCTGATGTGCACGGCGGCATCGCGCCACAGCTCGCGTGCGCGCTGACCGGCAAGGAAGGGGATCGGCTGCGCAAAGAAGGGATCGGCATAGGTTTCGGTCAGCGCCGGGAAGGCATTCTGTTCCTTGAATGCCGCCAGCTGCATGGCAGGCTCCAGCGTCAGCATGCGGATGAATTCGTAGGCGGCGGCCTTGTTGGCCGGGTCCGATGCCTTGGGGATGGCCAGATAGGTGCCGCCCCAGGCCGCATAAGTCCCCTCCGGCAATTGCGCCGCACGCCACAGGCCGGCTGTATTCGGCGCCAGCCAGGTTGCCAGATGGCCGGCGGCCCATGCGCCGGACATCTGCGTCGCGAGGCTGCCGCGCTTGAAGCCCTCGGCCCAGTCGCTCGACCAGGCCAGCACCCTGGCATCGAGCCCGTGGCGCCGCACCGCGCGTGCCAGCTCGAACGCATGGGCGAAGCGCGGCGTATTGACCAGCGCATGCCCGTTGCCGTCGAAGTACATGCCTTCGCCCGGCTTGATGCCGGTGCGGATTACAATATCCTTGATGTCGTGCGCATTGGGAATCAGGAAAGCGCCCGTGGCCGCCTTGATCTTGATGCCGGCTTCGACGTAGCTTTCCCAGGAGCGCGTCAAGTCGGCTTCCGTGACGCCGGCCTTGGCCAGGATATCGGTACGATACAGCAGCGTGCCCGGCCCGATATCGGTCGGCACCGCCGTCAACTCGCCATGCGGGCCCGTCACCTGGGCCACGGCATAGGGCACGAAGCGCTTGCTGTCCTGCGTGAAGTTGTAGGGCGGCTGGCGCAAATCGTCCAGCGCGCCGGTGCGCGTGAAGCCGCCGACGTAATGGATTTCGAGTGCCATCACGTCCGGCAAGTGCGAGCGCGTGGACAGTGCCGTCGTCATCGCCGTATGGTGGTCGGCGATTTGCCGGCTGACGAGCCGGATCTCCACGTCCGGATGGCGCCGGTTCCATTCGGGAATGGCGGCCTTGACGATGTCATCCTCGGCCGGGAAGGCGGCGACGGTCAGGGTGGTGCGGGCTTGCGCCGCGGCGCACAGGGCTCCGCCGGCGAGCATCAGCGCACATAGCGCCGGCCGCGCAAGGCGAATCGGGAAACGAAGCACTGTGTGCACCGGTCCGCGCCTCATATCGTGCATCATATCGCCCGTCATTCCCAAGCTCAGCTCCCCTTGCGATACACGCGCACGTAGTCGACCAGCATCTGTTGCGGGAAGACCGTGCTGGCATCGGGACTGCCCGGCCAGTTGCCGCCGACGGCCACGTTGAGTATCAGGAAGAACGGATGGTCGAATACCCAGTTGCCGTTCACCATGGCCGGCGTGGCCGTGTGGTACAGGTTGCCATCGACATACCAGCGGATTGCGCCCGGCTCCCATTCGACGGCATAGATATGGAAATCGTCCGACAGCTTGCCGCTGGAGAGCGTATAGCTCCCCTGGAACCCGTTGGCGCTCGAATAACCCGGCCCATGCAACGTGCCGTAGGCGGTAGCCGGAGCTTTCCCGACGTTTTCCATGATATCGATTTCGCCGCAGCCGGGCCAGCCCGTGGTATTGATGTCGTTGCCCAGCATCCAGAAGGCCGGCCACATTCCCTGCCCCGCCGGCAGCTTGATGCGCGCTTCATAGCGGCCGTAGGTGCGCTCCTGCAGCCCGGTCGTGGTGATCCGGCCCGAGGTGTAATTGTTGCCCTGGTAGGCTTCCTGGCGCGCCTCGATCACCAGCATGCCGTTTTCCACGCGCACGTTGTCGGTACGGCTGGTGTAATTCTCCAGTTCGTTGTTGCCCCAGCCGCCGCCACCGGTTTCCATGTTCCACTTGGTGGTATCGAGAGCGGTCTCGTCGAACTCGTCGCTCCAGTCCAGGACCCAGTTGGCCGGCGCCGGGGTGGGCGCAGGTGCCGGGGTTGGTGTCGGCGCGGGTGCG
>DASVYZ010000737.1:0-2077 GCA_036391935.1 Burkholderiaceae bacterium
ATGCCGACATCGTGCTGCCGGCCACCACCCAGCTCGAACACACCGACGTGCATTCGACCTACGGCCATACCTATATGATGGCCAATAATCCCGCGATCGCACCCTTGGGCGAGGCCAAGCCGAACACGGAGATATTCCGCCTGCTGGCGGCGCGCATGGGATATGAAGATCCCTGCTTCCGCGACAGCGATGACGACATCGCCGCTGTGGCATTCGACAACAAGGATCGGCGCGCCATCCATTTCGATTGGGAATCCTTGAAGCGCAAGGGGTGGCAAAAACTGAACCTGCCCGAGGCGCCGTTCGCCGAAGGCGGCTTCCGCACGCCTTCGGGCAAGTGCGAGTTTTACAGCGAGCGCATGAAGGCCGATGGGTTCGACCCTTTGCCTACCTATATCGCGCCCTATGAATCGGTTGTGAGTGCGCCGGAGTTGGCGGCCAAGTATCCGCTGGCGATGATTTCGCCGCCGGCGCGCAACTTCCTCAATTCGAGTTTCGTCAACGTGCAAAGCTTGCGCAATACCGAGGGCGAGCCGCATCTCGACATGCACCCCGAGGATGCGGCCGCGCGCGGCATTGCGCAGGACGACGCCGTGCGCATCTTCAATGACCGGGGCTCGTTCACGGCAAAGGCGCGTGTCACCGACAAGGCCAGGCGGGGCCTGGTGGTGGGGCTGTCGATCTGGTGGAAGAAGCTGGCGCAAGACGGCAAGAATGCCAACGAGGTGACGAGCCAGCGCCTGACCGACATGGGGCGCGGACCGACGTTCTACGATCTGCTGGTGCAGGTCGAGAAAGCCGGCTCCATTTGAGCCTGTTGCGCGCCGCTTTTCTTTTCATCTTGGCGGCGGCCTTGGGCGGCTGCGCCGAGATCCGCTACTACGCGCAAGCCGTCCACGGTGAAATATCGGTGCTGGGTTCGGCCACGCCGATATCCGAAGTGCTCGCCGACCCGCAGACGGACGGCAAGCTAAGGGAGCGCCTGCAAAAGGTGCAGCAGATCCGCGCCTTTGCCGTCAGCGAATTGGATTTGCCCGATAACGGCAGCTATCAATCCTATGCCGACGTGAAGCGGCGCTATGTGCTGTGGAATGTGGTTGCCACGCCCGAGCTGTCCTTGAAGGCCCGGCAGTGGTGCTTTCCCGTTGCGGGTTGCGTGTCTTACCGCGGCTATTACCGCGAATCCGATGCCGATGCCTTCGCCGAAAATTTACGCCATGAAGGCGACGACGTCATGGTGGGCGGCGTGCCGGCCTATTCCACGCTGGGCTGGTTCAGCGACCCGGTCCTGTCGACCTTCGTCAACGACTCCGACGCCGAACTGGCTCGCATGATCTTCCATGAATTGGCGCACCAGACCGTGTATGCCAGGGGCGATTCGCAATTCAACGAAGCCTTTGCCACGGCGGTGGAAGAGGCCGGCGTCGGGTTATGGCTGGAACAGAACGGCGACGACAAGCTGCGCCGGTCTTACGCGGGCCGGGAAAAGCGCGAAACCGACTTTCTGGCCTTGCTGCTGGATACGCGCAAGAAGTTGGAAACCGACTATGCCAGCGACGCAAGCGACGACGACAAGCGTATGCGTAAGGCGGCGATCTTTGCCGAGCTGCGCGACGAATACCAGGACCTGAGGGCTTCATGGGGCGGCTATACGGGGTATGACGCCTGGTTTGCGCGTCCGCTCAACAACGCCAATCTGGCCTTGCTCGCGACGTATCACGATTATGTGCCGGCCTTCCGCTCGCTGTTGCAGCAAGCGGGCAGTTTCCCGAAGTTCTACGATGCCGTGCGGGAATTGGCCAAGCTCGACATCGACGAGCGGCACAAACGGTTGAAAGCGCTACTCCCCGTCACGCAATTGCCACCCAAGACCCAATAATGCGCTTCGACGTAGACTTGCACCGCAGCACCATCGTCTTGCCGCAGCGCTTGGCCGGCGGCCGTTCCATGGAAATGAGCGTGGTCGATGCCGGGCCGGATCAGGGCGACAAATATGCCGCGCCGACCATGGTTTTCATCCATGGTTTTGGCGGCCGCGCGGCGTATTGGGAATACCAGCTTGAGCAATTCCACGAGC
>DASVYZ010000738.1:0-7778 GCA_036391935.1 Burkholderiaceae bacterium
GCAGCGAGCGCCGCCTGCCGTATCGCCTCCAGGCTGGCGCCCGGCGTCAGCAGCGTGCCGTCATAGCGTAGCTCGATCAGGGCCGGCAAGCCCGTTTCGGCAATATGCGCCCGCGCGCGCCGCAATGCCGGAGCAAAGTCGGCCGTTTTGTCGACCATCTCGCCAAACGCGCCATAGGCACGCGCCAGCGCGGCGAAATCGGGATTGTGCAATTCGGTTCCCGATACCCGGGCCGGATACGTCTTTTCCTGGTGCATCCGTATCGTGCCATACATGCCGTTGTTGAACACGATGAACAGCACGCCGGCACGGTATTGCACGGCTGTCGCCAATTCCTGGCCATTCATCATGAAATCGCCGTCGCCGGCGAAGTTGAGCACGCTTCTTGGCTTGCCCGCGTGCTGGGTGGCGATGCGGGCCGCCACGGCCGCCGGTACGCCATAGCCCATTGCGCCAGAGGTTGGTGCCAACTGCGTGCGCAAGCCGCTCGATTTATCGCCATAGCGCCAGAAACGGTGGCCCCAGGTGGCGAAGTTGCCTGCGCCGTTGGTGAGGATGGTGTCGGCCGGCAGCTCGGCTTGCAAGGTTTGTACCACCTGCCACAGGTTGAGCGCAACCTTGCCGTCCTTGAACACGGCCGGCTCCTTTTGCCAGGCCAGCAGATCGGCGCGCGCCTCTTCGAGTGCGCCGCGCCATGCGGGAGCGGCGACCGGTTCGAGCGAGGCCAGCGCCTTGGCGAACTGCGCCATGCCGCTGTTGATCATCAGGTCGGCTTGATAGACGCGGCCGAGTTCTTCCGCGCCGCTGTGCACATGCACCAGTTTTTGTTTGGACCTTGGCGCCTCAAGCAAGGTATAGCCGCTGGTGGTCATTTCACCGAGGCGCGGACCGAGCGCGAGCACCAGGTCGGCTTCCTTGATGCGCGCCGCGAGCCTGGGGTTGATGCCGATGCCGACGTCGCCGACGTAATTGGCAAGGCGGTTGTCGTACAAATCCTGAAAGCGGAAAGCGCAGCCGACGGGCAGGTGGTTGGCCTCGGCAAAGCGGCGCAGGTTGTCGCAGGCTGCCATATCCCATCCGCCGCCGCCCAGCAGCACGAAGGGGCGTCGCGCCGCAGCAAGCATGGCGCGCAGTTCGGCCATTTGTTCGGCGGATGGAGACGCTTGTACGGCGTGGTAAGCGGCGGTATCGGCGACGGCAGCCCGGTCGGTCAGCATGTCTTCCGGCAGCGCCAGTACCACGGGGCCCGGCCGGCCGCTGGTGGCGACCTGGAAGGCGTGGGCGACATGCTCGGGAATACGATCGGCGCGATCAATCTGCGCGACCCACTTGCTCAGCGGGCCGAACATGCGGCGGTAGTCGATTTCCTGGAAGGCCTCGCGCTCGACGAAATCATTGCCGACCTGGCCGATAAAGAGAATCATCGGTGTCGAATCCTGTTGCGCCGTATGCACGCCGATGGCGGCGTTGGTGGCGCCCGGGCCGCGGGTGACGAAGCAGACGCCGGGTTTGCCTGTGAGCTTGCCATAGGCTTCGGCCATGAAGGCCGCGCCGCCTTCCTGGCGGGTGACGATGAAGCGGACCGATGATTCGTGGAGCGCGTCCAGCACGTCGAGATAGCTTTCACCGGGCACGCCAAAGGCGAGGTCGACGCCATGCACTTGCAGGGCGTCGACCAGGATGCGGCCACCGGAACGAGGGGCTGGGGTTGCTGCTGACATGCTGATGATCTCCGTATCGTTATCTGGTTGCCCCGAGGGGAGTCCCAACTGGTAGTGTCCGTAACACTAGCAGAAAATGAACCTGCATCGGCGGTTTCTGTCTCATGGATGATGCGAGGACATCAGGAATTGCCGCACCTCATCACGATCGCTTGCGACTCTGTAATACAATGTCGTTTGAAGCGGGCCAGACAGTCGCTGGCCCATGGCGCGAGCCGTGGGCGGGAGGAAGGTCCGGACTCCATAGAGCAGGGTGACGGTTAACGGCCGTCCGCCGCGAGGCGAGGAATAGGGCCACAGAGACGAGCGTATTCAGTTACGGTGAAACGCGGTAACCTCCACCCGGAGCAATTCCAAATAGGCACGCGTTGATGTTGCTCGCGGAGCGTGCGGGTAGGAAGCTCGAGCCGTGAAGCAATTCACGGCCTAGAGGAATGGCTGTCATAGCGGGGCGACCCGCCGTAACAGAATCCGGCCTATCGGCCCGCTTCATTTTTCAATTGGTCGGCGGCTCGCGCAGCAGCACGCGGAGCGCGCCCACAACAAGAAGAGAGCCAAGTTATGGACATCCACATCACCTTCGGCCCGCTGTTGGCCTTGATCGCCGGCATCCTGATTCTGTTGATGCCCAAGCTGCTCAACTTCATCGTCGCGCTCTACCTGATCCTGATCGGCGTGATCGGCATCTTCGGTTTGAACTCCTTTCATATCCACTAGAGCCTGTGATGCACCCCGTCGGGGGCGCGTTCGCGTAAAAGGGGATGCAGCGCCCGGCGCAAGACGCGCCGCGGTGCGAGCCGCAGCAAGCGGCGCATGGCCGCCCCTTGCAACAACGCGCGGCGCCCCCTTTGGCTCGCGCCCTCAAGGCGGGCAGCGATCCGACTGCGCCCTCTGCCGAAGCTCATGACGCGCTTTAATGCCAGCGGAGGGTGGCCGCACACTTTTTCCCCTATCGTTTTCCCCGCATTGTGATAGAGTAACTTCGGGCAACAGGTACTCGCCATGATCGTTTCGCTTATTGCGCCGCACGATCTTGCTCGATGATTCTGCTTTGCCTGTCCAAACTCCAAGGAGTGCGCGCTGATGTTGCGTCGCAATATTCCGACGCAGCGATCGGCCGATGATGAATGTAGGCACCGCCACCAATACAAGACAGAGGATGACATGTTGCATAAATTTCAGGCACTGACGGCAGCAATCGCACTCGGCTGGGCGTTTTCCGCCCTGGCCGCCGACCCGATCAAGATCGGCGTATCCGGCCCCTACACGGGCGGCTCGGCCCCGATGGGCGTTTCCATGCGCGACGGTGTCAAGCTGGCCGTCGCCGAAATCAACGCCAAGGGCGGCGTGCTGGGCCGCCAGATCCAGCTCGTCGAACGCGACGACGAAGCCAAGAACGAGCGTGGCGTGCAAGTCGCGCAGGAATTGATTAACAAGGAAGGCGTGGTTGCCACGGTCGGCTTCATCAACACCGGCGTGGCGCTGGCTTCGCAAACCTTCTATGAAGACGCCAAGATTCCCGTGATCGACAATGTGGCTACCGGCTCCAAGGTCACCCAGCAATTCCCCGACAAGCCCGACAATTACGTGTTCCGCAACGCCGCCAACGACACGATCCAGTCGACCATGATCGTGGAAGAGGCCATAGGCAAGCACAAGTTCACCAAGGTTGCCATCCTGGCCGACTCGACCAATTACGGCCAGCTCGGGAGGGCCGACCTCGAGGCGCAACTGCAGAAGAAGGGCATCACTGCCGTCGCGGTGGAAAAATACAACCTCAAGGACGTCGATATGACGGCCCAGCTCTTGCGCGCCAAGCAGGCCGGCGCGCAATGCGTGCTGACCTATGGCATCGGCCCGGAACTGGCGCAAATTGCCAACGGCATGGAAAAGCTGGGCTGGAAAGTGCCGATGATAGGCAGCTGGACGCTCTCGATGGCCAACTTCATCGACAATGCCGGCAAGAATGGCGACGGCGCCAAGATGCCGCAAACCTTCATCCAGGACCCGAACACCCCCAAGCGCAAGGCTTTCATCGACGCCTATCTGAAGGCCTACAATCCGCCCAATGGCCGTATCCCTTCGCCGGTTTCGGCCGCGCAGGGGTACGACTCGATCTACCTGCTGGCTGCCGCGATCAAGCAGGCCGGCACCACCGACGGCCCCAAGGTGCGCGCCGCGCTGGAAAACCTCAAGGACAAGGTCGATGGCGTGGTGACGACGTACGACAAGCCCTTCACGCATGACGACCACGAAGCGATCAAGGCGTCGATGGTGGTGTTCGGCGAAGTGTCGGGCGGCCACGTGATTCAGGCGAAATAAGCGCTCGACAAATATTGGAGCAAGGGCATGACCGGGCGGACCAGATCAAGACTGGCCCGCCCGATTTTTAACCGCTTGGTGCACACATGGAAACTTTCCTGCAACTGATCGTCAGCGGCGCCGTGCTCGGCATGATTTACGCCGTCATCGCCTTCGGCTATCAACTTACCTTCGCCACGTCCGGCACGCTCAATTTCGGTCAGGGCGAGGCCTTGATGCTCGGTGCGCTGGCCGGCTTGAGCATCGCCGGCAACGTGCTGGGCGGACCTTACGTCAATTACTGGCTGATGATTCCTCTGGTGATGATATTCGGGGCGGCGCAAGGCATGCTCGTGGAATGGATCGCGGTGCGGCCCTCGATCAAGATCAAGTCCGAATTCGGCTGGATCATGTCGACCATCGCGCTGGCCATCATCTTCAAGAACGTGGCGGAAAACATCTGGGGCAAGGACGACTTGCCGTTCCCCTCGCCGCTGTCGACCGAGCCGATCACGGTCTTTGGCGTCAACGTGCAGCCGATGCAGATCCTGGTCGTGGTGGGGGCGCTGGCCATGATGGCCGCCGTGGAAGTGTTCAACCGCAAATCGATCTACGGCAAGGCCGTGGTCGCCACCTCGAACGACCGCGACGCGGCCGGCCTGATGGGCATCAACACCAGCGCCGTGATCACGTTTTCCTATGCCTTGTCCTCGGCTGCCGCCGCGTTTGCCGGCGTGCTGATCGCCCCCCTGACGGCGACCGGCGCGACCATGGGGGCTTCGCTCGGCTTGAAGGCGTTTGCCGTGGCCATCATCGGCGGCCTGACTTCCGGCGTGGGCGCCATCGTCGGCGGCCTCATCCTCGGCATCTCGGAAAAACTGACCGGTTTCTATTTTCCCAACGGCACCGGCTATAGCGACGTGCCCGGCCTGATCCTGTTGCTGCTGGTGCTATCGGTCAAGCCGGCCGGCCTGTTCGGCAAAGTCGCCATCAAGAAAGTGTAAGCCTGGATATGTCGATCAAACTGCGCATCGTTTCCCTGCTCGGCGTGCTCGCGCTGCTGCTGATTCCCGTCGTCGAACACAATCCGTATTACGTGCACCTGGTCGAGATCGCGCTGATTTACGCGATCCTCTTGTTCGGCCTCGATATCGTGGTCGGCTATACCGGGCAAGTCTCGCTCGGCCATGCCGGCCTGTTCGGCATCGGCGCCTATACGGCTGGCGTGCTCGTGCTGAAATTCGCCTGGCCGTTCTACCTCGCGATGCCTTGCGCCATCGTCGTGACGGCATTTTTCGGCCTGGTGCTGGCCCTGCCGGCCTTGCGTGTGACCGGCCCCTACCTGGCCATGGTGACGCTGGCCTTCGGCACCATCATCCAGACCTTGATCAACGAGATGACCTTCCTGACCAATGGGCCGCTGGGGATCACGCTGCACAAGCCGGTGCTGTTTGCCGACAAGATTGCCGACAGCGAATTCCTGACCAAGGTGTTCGGCGAGCGCGCAGGCGAGGTCGACTATTACTACATCGTCGTGGTCATGCTGGTGCTGTCGCTGATCGTGATCGACCGCATTGTCAAGTCGCACCTGGGCCGTGCGTTCCAGGCTTTGCGCGACAGCCCCATCGCGTCGGATTGCATGGGCGTGTCGGTCTATCGCTACAAGGTCTACGCTTTTGTGGTCAGCGCCGCCTTGGCCGGCCTGGCCGGCGGCCTGTCTGCCTATTCGACCAAGTACATCTCGCCGAACACTTACGATTTCGAACTCACCGTCACCTTCCTGCTTGCCGTCATCATGGGCGGGCGCAAGACGCGCAGCGGCGCCTTGATCGGAGCCCTGATCGTGGTCATGCTGCCGAGCTTGCTGGCCGACATCGACCTTTTCCGCGAAATCACTACCGTGTGCGCCGTGGCCGGTGTTTTGATGGCAGGCTTCCTGCTGGCGACCAAGCGCAAGACCTGGCGCGAAGTGATCGTGCCGACTGTGGCCGTGGTGGCGATGGCAGGCGTGTCCTACAAGCTGGAAAACATCATCGACTGGCACTTCACCATCTTCGGCGCCATGATCATGTTCGTCGTGTATTACCTGCAGGACGGCATAGTCGGCTTCATGCGCACGCTGTTCGGCCGCTGGCTGGTGCCGAACAAGCACGTGCAGGCTGTCGCTTCCGATAAGGTGGCCAATGAGCAAGCCGGCGTGGTGCAGGGAGCCGCACAGGCCGCTTCGGGTTCCGCCATCCTGCGCGTGCAAAACGTGCTGATGCAATTCGGCGGCTTGAAGGCGCTGAACCAGGTCAACCTCGACATCATGCAGGGCAGCGTGCATGGTCTGATCGGCCCCAACGGTTCAGGCAAGAGCACCATGATGAATGTGCTGACGGGGATCTACAAGCCCACGGGCGGCGCGGTCGAATTCGGCGGCAGGATCATCTCGGGCAATACGCCGGCGGCGATTGCGCTGGGTGGCGTGGCGCGGACTTTCCAGAACGTGCAACTGTTCGGCGAGATGACGGCGACCGAAAACGTGCTGGTCGGCTTGCACCACACCTTCAAGAGCAATGTCGCCGACGTGATGTTGCACACGCCGCGCTACAGGCGCGAAGAGGCGGCGGCGCGCGAACGTGCGGCGGCAATACTCGAATTCGTCGGCTTGTCCGACGTGGCGGACGAAGAGGCGCGCAACCTGCCCTACGGCAAGCAGCGCCTGCTCGAAATCGGCCGCGCGCTCGGCTTGAACCCCAGCCTCTTGCTGCTCGATGAGCCGGCTGCCGGCTTGACCGCGCCCGACATCAAGGAACTGGTCGCCATCATCCGCAAGATACGCGAGCACGGCATTACCATCATTCTGATCGAGCACCATATGGATGTGGTGATGTCGATTTCCGACACTGTTACCGTGCTCGATTTCGGGCAAAAGATCGCCGAAGGCAAGCCGGCCGAAGTCCAGGCCGACGAGAAGGTGATCGAAGCCTATCTCGGCGGTGCCGAACAAACCGCGGCGCAAGGAGCCTGAGATGCTGAACATCGCCAACCTCCACGCAGCCTATGGCAAGGTCGAAGTGCTGCACGGCATATCGCTAGAGGTGCCCAAGGGCAAGGTCGTCACGCTGATCGGCTCCAACGGCGCCGGCAAGACCACCACCATGCGCGCCATCTCGGGCATGATCAAGCCAAAGAGCGGAAGCGTGACGCTGGCCGGGCAGGATGTGACGGGCCAGCCTTCGCACAGGATCGCCCGCGCCGGCCTGGCGCACTCGCCCGAAGGCCGGCGCGTGTTTTCCAGCATGAGCGTAATGGACAATCTGTTGCTCGGCGCCTTCCCGCGTTTTACACGTTCGCGCCCGCGCGGCGACGTCAAGGCCGACCTGGAAAAGGCGATGGAGCTGTTCCCGCGCCTGGCCGAGCGGCGCAATCAACTGGCAGGCACCCTATCCGGCGGCGAACAGCAAATGCTGGCCATGGCGCGTGCCGTGATGCTCAAGCCCGAAGTGATATTGTTGGACGAACCATCGATGGGTTTGGCGCCGATTTTGGTCGAGGAAGTGTTTCGCATCATCGCGCGGCTGAAGGAGCAGGGTGTGACCATGCTATTGGTCGAGCAATTCGCTGCTGCGGCCTTGAATGTGGCCGACTATGGTTATGTGCTGGAGAATGGCCGCATCTCAGTGCATGGCGCGGCGGAGAAGCTGAAGAACGATCCTGCGGTGAAGGCGGCGTATCTGGGCGGCGAACAGCAAATGCTGGCCATGGCGCGTG
>DASVYZ010000739.1:0-2631 GCA_036391935.1 Burkholderiaceae bacterium
GGACATCGCCGTCCTGCACGAAGCGGAGCGGGACAGCCGCGTGGGCCTGAGGCTCAGGGCCATGTTCTCGATCGCGCGATTCCTTCCGGGCCGGAAGAACGGCCGGTACGTTCCTTCGTACATGGATATCGAGATCGAAGCCGGAAGCGGCGCCTTTGCCGCGATCGACGACACGGCGCTCGTGCAGGCCGGCGCCGGGCAATGACGATGAAGCACCGCGCATCGTCAAGGAATCGGCAGGCAGGCTGCCATCAAGCCTTGTCCGGGCCCGCACCCGGAACCGGCCCGCATCGGCTCCGGCACGGCTTCACTTGACCGAGGTCGGCTGCCAGCCATCGCTGCCGGCCATTCGAACCGGGCATCTGCGCCCAGCGGTCGTTCCACAGCTTGGTGGCGGCGGCGATCTGTCCCATGCCGATCAGGCGGACGTTGGGCTTCGAGATGATGACCTGCTCGTGGTAGGAGCCCGGCATGACGTCGACCTCGCCGCCGCCGGCCGGGAGCGCATCGATGGCGGATTGGATGGTGGCGAACCGGCCCGATCCGCCGACGACATTGGCCGCGTGGGCGGACAGCGGAGCGGCGAGGCAAAGCGTAACGGCGCATAGTCGGGTGGCGGCGGCGGGAAAACCGGTGCTTGGCTGGCGCGGCATGGGGGACTCCTTTCCTGGTTGGGTTGACGGCGAGTGGAAATGGATTCTGAAAAGCTTTCCAGAAAAACAAAATCTTGACTATCCGACATCTGTCGGATGCGGCATACACCCGTCGGTGCAGGATTTGCATCGGGACAAATTTGGCGTAAGCTGGGGCCGTCCTGGCAGGACGTGAGGAGAGATTCGTGCCGTCGCAAATCAATATACTTATCCTGGAAGACCAAGGCCTGGTGCGGGCCGGCATGCGGGAGCTGATCCGGATTTCCGAGCCGACGGCCATCGTCCACGAAGCCGCGAGTTACGACGAAGCCATCCAGGTGCTGTCGATGCAAGACGTGGACTTCGCTTTCCTCGATATCGATCTGCGGTCGTCCAGATCGGGCATCGATGTGCTCGGCTATCTGCGCGAGCACGAACTGGGAGCCTTCGCCATCATGCTGTCGGCGCGGGATGAACGCGATGTGGTACTGGAATGCATCAATCTGGGGGCCTGCGGCTACATCCACAAGGATATGAGCGACGACAAGGTGTTCCGCGAAGCGCTGGCCACCGTGCTGCAGGGCGGCATTTTCCTCCCCCCCATATTGGGCGGCAGTCCGCCCGGCCTGCCTGCCGACCCCGGGAAAAACGGTGCGGACCCGCTTGCCGAACTTGGCGTGACGGGGCGCAGCGTCGAAGTCCTGCACTACATATGCCAGGGATTGCCGAACAAGGCGATTGCCAGGAAAATGGATGTGGAAGAGGGCACGATACGCAAGGACTACGTGCCCAAGCTGTTCAAGATATTTCGCGTTGCTCGGCGCACCGAGCTTCTCATCGAAGTGGCGCGGCGCGGCATCAAGCTGCCGCGGATCGACAAGCAGGCCACCCCCCATCCCTGAACATCCTTGAGGCGGGCCGGTGCGGCCCGCCGCCGAAGCGGCGCGCTCGCATCGGCCGAATTGTCGTCCATTCATTTCCCTTTGCCTCGACCCGACAAATGCCGGATGGAAGTGCCGTGGCTGATCGTAGACAATCCGTCAGTGTGTTCCGAAAACAGAAAGTGCGGGGATGTGATGGGTTTGAAAGACGCGTTGCGTAACTTCATGGGGATTCGTGTTGAGCGCGCCTTGCCGCCGCCGGGACCCATGCCGCCCTTGGGAAGCAATATCGCGATGGGCAAGCTGAGAATGCGCTTGAAGTATCCGATCGATAACAGGCAATGGCATTGGTTTTCCCAAAAGGGCTGGCGCACCATCGACATGCGCACCGACAGGCGGAACTATGATTGCCTCCCCGACGAAGTGCTGGCCCGGCTTCTGGCCTCGGAAGGGGTGCTGCGCGAAGAGCTATACGAAAAGATCCTCAATCTCTATGGCGAGCCGGTGGAAGCCAGGGTCGCGTTGCGCGAGCTGCATTAAGTACGGACAGGCGCGGCGAAAGCATTCGCATCGGCGCCCGTTTCGATGATTTGATTGCCTTGGTATCCAACAGGCCAGGGTTCCCCCGCGCCAATCCAACCGGAAAACGCGCCCTTCGTGCTGTCCCTGATTTTTTATCCCAGTCGGCAAGGCCCTGCCGTGCTGCCCGCAGGGCAAGCCAGTGAAATCGCCCGCCTGCCGCTCGGCGCCCGTGGCTGATTGGCCATACCGCCCCGGCGCATTCTTTGCAAAAGGATTGCGCGTGCGGCGCCAATATGGATAATCCCAAGAAGGCGGTGTCGCAGCCCTTGGCAATTTGCCCTATGCGACAAACGATGGCGGCGAAACGGCATGTTGCACCTTTGGAAGGACGGAGTGATGGGGAAGCGGGATTCATGGGGCGGGAAGATGCGCAGATTCGTTTCTGCCGCCTTCTTCATGCTCGTACCGCTGTCCGGTCTGCTGCCTGCGCCGGCCGCGGCGCAGGCCTATATCTCGGTGACGCCGCTGTCCGCACGGGTCAAGCAATTGGAGGAACTGGGGCAGAGCGATCCCAGGGCGGCGATCGCGCAATTGCG
>DASVYZ010000740.1:0-5876 GCA_036391935.1 Burkholderiaceae bacterium
GCACGCCGGCCGATCGCGCCGCGCGAGCACAAAAAGAAATGGAAGATATGATGGCGGAATACGGCCCGGCTTGCCAAAAACTCGGCTTCCCCCAAGATACCGACGCCTGGCGCAATTGCGTCTTGCGCCTCGGCACCACGGAAAACGCGCAGCGCTATCCGGTCATGACGACCTGCTTCCACTCCCCCGGCATGATCCAGTGCGATTCGTTCTGATTCCGTGTTCTTTCTGCCGTCCGGTTCGGGCGGTAGGATGGGTTAGCCGCAGGCGTAATCGGCCAAGTTCGTCAAAGGACTTTTTTCATTCGCATGGTGGATAGCGCTACGCTGCGCGGCGACGCCCGACCCACCATGCCATGTCAAGGCTACGCTTCCACCACGATCTTCCCGCTCATCCCCTCGTGGCCGTCGCCGCAAAAGTTATCGCACAAAAAGTCGAATTCCCCCGCCGTATCCGGTTTCAAGTGGACCTTCGTTACTTGCCCCGGCAGCAGGTCAGCGCGGATATTCCAGTCCGGAATCTTGAAGCCGTGCGTGAAATCGAGCGAGGTGATTTCCAGCACGACCGGCTGGCCTTTTTTCAGCACGATGCGATCCGGCGTATAGACGAACTTCCTTGCTTCGAGTTTTACCACTTTTTCCTTGGCCCTGCCCACGGCGGCAGCCGATTTTGCGGCGGCGACGCCGGCCAACGCCAGGGCACTCATGCCCACCGCGCTCATCATCAACGATCTTCTGGTCTTGTCCATGCTTATGCCTTAATGACGGGAAATTCCTTGACGTCATAGCCCTTGCGGTCGACATCGGCCTCGATTTCGCGGAAGCCCAGGCCCTTGAACGGCGCAGCAGGGTCCCACGGCAACGGCGTGCGCTTGTCTTGCGAGCCCGGCACGGGAAGCGGAAACACCAGCGACTTGGCCGCATGGTGCGCAATGTTGCCGGTCTGATGATGATGTTCCTGGTGGATGTGTCCGTAGAACACAGTCACATTACTATAGGGCGTCAGGAGCGCAATCGCCTTGTCGCCGTCCCGTGTGGCCCAGTCCCACTTGGGCGCCAGGTCGAACAGCGGACGATGCGTGAATACCACGATGCGCGCATCCTTGGATTGCTTGTCGAGGTCGGCCTTGAGCCAGGCGAGCTGCTCGTCGCCGATCTTGGCGCCCGGGTCGGAGACATTGTCGATTGCGATGAAATGCACACCCTTGTGATCGAAGCTGTAATGCGTTTCACCGAAGTTTTCCCTGAACGCAGCGCCGAAGTCCAGCGATGCATCGTGCTCGCCGGGCATGAAGCGTAGGGTCTTGACGTTAAGATCGGCGATGATGCTTTTGAATTCGGCCATGCGGCGGCGCCGTTCCTTCGGGTCGTCCGTGGTGTGCGTCAAGTCGCCGGTGAAGACGATGAAATCGGGCGGCACCTCGAGCGCATTGACGGCGGCGACGGCTTTCTTGAGCGTATTGGCCGCTTCCGGGTTGGCATCGCCGCGATAACCCCAGTGGCAGTCGGAAAGTTGCACAAAATAAAAATCCCTGTAAGCGGCTTCCGCAGCCCAGGCTTGCCCATACAGACCGGAGATGAATACGGCGCCGCCGCCGACGGCCGTGAGCTTGAGGAATTTGCGTCGGTCTAGCATGGTGGTTCTCCTAAAAAGTGATTGTTTTGAGATTGTTATTGCTGCGTTGCCTGCTTGAGGTAGGCGATCAGGTCGGCGCGCTCTTGCGGCGATGTGACCTGGAAACCCATTTTTTGCCCGGGGATGAACTTTTGCGGGTTGGACAGCCACTTGTCTATCGTCTTTTCATCCCAGACGACTTTCGAGGCCTTCAAGGCCGGAGAATAGTGATAGTCGGGCAGACTGCCCGCCCTGCGACCGAACAGGTTCTTGTGCGCGGGGCCGACGCCGTTGTAATCGATGGAATGGCAGGCCGTGCATTTGGCTTGGTAAAGCTGCCCGCCGTGGACGGCATCGCCGGAGGCATGGCACGGAACTTGCGCCAGCGCGGTCACCGTGGCAAAAAGGTAAGTGATGCGGAGCATGTCATAATCCCCATGATCAATGAATAAATTTGCAGCCCTCGACATGCATAACTCCGTTTGGTGCTGCGATATTCCCCAAAAAAAGAAAAATTTTCGGGAATAAGTCGACATGCCGGTCGGTCTTTACAGACAAGAGGTGCCCATTTGGATGAAAACGACAAGACCAGGGAATTCGACGCGATAGCAATGCCGCATCTCGATGCGGCTTACAATTTGGCGCGTTGGCTTACGCGCAACGACCACCAAGCCGAAGACCTGGTACAGAACGCCTTTCTGCGCGCGTTCCGCTTTTTCGACGGGTTTCGCGGTGACGATGCGCGCGCCTGGTTGCTGACTATTGTGCGTAATACCTATTTCACTTCGCTGCGTGAAGAACGGCATGAGCACGTCCAGTTTGACGAGGAATTGTTCGGTGCGGAGGAGCGGGGCGCGGATGGCAGGCCGATGGCGGGCGACTCGGCCGGCATCGGCAATCCCGAGGAGGCCATGATGGCGCGCGACAGGCAACGTGAAGTCAATCGGGCGCTGGAAAAGCTGCCGCCGGCTTTTCGTGAAGTCATCGTGCTGAAAGAGATGAATGACTTGTCATACAAGGAAATTGCAGATATTGCCGGTGTGCCGCTGGGTACGGTCATGTCGCGGCTGGCGCGGGCACGCAAGATGCTGGGTGAGTTCCTGAAGGGTAGATGCTGACATGCACTGCGAAGAAGCCAAAAAATTGCTGCAAGCCGACGTGGACGGCGAACTCGATGCCGCGAGCTCGGCACAATTGGCCGCGCACGTGGCCGGCTGCGCCGCATGTGAGGCGGAGCGGGCTGCCTTGGCGGATTTGAAGCAAGCACTTAAGCAGGGGCAGGTTCACGCCGCGCCCGAAGCCTTGCGCCGGCGCATTGCCATCGCCATCCGCAACGAAGCGGAGCAGGCTGCCAAGCGCAAGTCCATGCCAAGGAAGTCCTTCAAGCCGTCCTGGGCCTGGCTGAACGGCGGTTTCGCCGGCGCCGGGGCCTTGGCGTTCGCTTTCATGTTCTCGCTCTATCTGTCGCGCCCGTCCGACGTCGACTTGTTGGAGCAGGACGTAATCTCCGGCCATGCACGCTCGATGATGGTGTCGCACCTGTCCGACGTGGCTTCGACCGACCAGCATACGGTCAAGCCCTGGTTTGCCGACAAGCTCGACTTCTCACCCAACGTGGCCGACTTCAGCGCACAGGGCTATCCGCTGGTCGGCGGCCGGCTCGATTACATCGACCGGCATAACGTTGCCGCCATCGTATATCACCACCGTTTGCATACCATCAATCTTTACGAATGGCCGGAGCGCGGCCACACGGCTGCGCCCGCATTGTCGGTTTCGCGCGAAGGCTATCAATTGCAGCACTGGACCGCGCATGGCATGAATTATTGGCTCGTGTCCGACTTGAATGCGCAAGAACTCAATGAATTCAAGGGCTTGCTGGTTGCGCAGGTGGAAAAGAGCGAACAGCGCTGAGCGCGCTGCGCAAAGCCGATGCAGGCGATGCCGCAAGAGGCTAGAATAGTAGGACAAATCGCTTCACCGCCTGCACACGCATCGAAGTAAAAGTATGACCGGACCTCGTCACTTTGCCCTGATCCCAGCCGCCGGCGTCGGTGCGCGCATGGGTTCCAGTTCCCCGAAACAATACGTGATGATTGCCGGCAAGCCGATGCTGCAGCATGTGCTCGACACCTTCGCCGCTTCTCCGCTGATCGAACATACCTACGTCGTTGTCAGCGCGGAAGACAAATATATCAAGGACGTCATGGCGGGCGCGCCTCACCTTGAAGGCCGCGTTACCGTCATTTTCAACGGCGGCGCCACGCGCCATGTTTCGGTGCGCAAGGGCTTGAGTGTCTTGAGCGACTTTGCCGATGCCGACGACTGGGTCCTGGTGCACGATGCCGCGCGGCCCGGTTTGACCACCGACCTGATTGCCCGTCTGATCGAAGCACTCGACGATGACCCGGTCGGCGGCTTGCTTGCCATGCCCGTGATCGATACCTTGAAACGCGGTGCGGGCGACGGCCGCGTGCAGGGCACCGTGCCGCGCAGCGGGCTGTGGGCGGCCCAGACGCCGCAAATGTTCCGCTATGCCATGCTGCGGCGCGCGCTCGAAACGGTGGAAGACGTGACCGACGAATCGAGCGCCATCGAGGCGCTCGGCTTGCAGCCGAGGCTGGTTGAGGGCAGCGCACGCAACTTCAAGGTGACCTTGCCGCAAGATGTCGCGCTGGCTGAAATGTATCTGCACGAATGTCCAGCTTCCCCCACTAACGAAAACGCATGACGCTTCCGCCATTTCGAATCGGCCAAGGCTATGATTGCCATGTCCTGGTGCAAGGCCGCCCGCTCATTTTGGGCGGCGTGACGATCCCGCATAAATCAGGTCTTCTCGGCCACTCCGATGCCGATGCCTTGCTGCATGCCATCACCGATGCATTGTTCGGTGCGGCCGGCCTGGGCGACATCGGCCGCCATTTCCCCGATACCGACCCGCAATTCGCCGGCGCGGACTCGCGCGTGCTGTTGCGCGAAGCGGCCAGGCGCGTGCGTGAAGCCGGCTATGCGATCGGCAACGTCGATGCCACCATCATTGCGCAGCAGCCGAAGATGGCGCCGCACATTGCTCACATGGTGGCCAATATTGCGGCAGACCTCGACCTCGCCCCAGAGTGCGTCAACGTCAAGGCCAAGACCAACGAGAAGCTCGGCTTTCTCGGGCGCGAGGAAGGGATTGCGACCGAGGCGGTTGCCCTGATCTACCGCCGCTGATGTCGCCGCTCGCCGAGCAAATCGTCGCCCTGATTGCCCGGAGCATTGCCCTGCAGCAGCAGGGACAGAACCAGGAAGCGCTGGGCTGCCTTGACGAGGCGCATGCCCTGGCTCCCGATTTTCCCGTCACCCTGGTCAAGCGCGGCTCGCTCTTGCTGGCCATGGGGCGGCCGCGCGCGGCGCTGGCCGATTTCGACCGCAGCCTCTCACACCAGGCGATGGCGCATGTCCTGCCCTTGCGCGAGGCGGCGCTGCAGGCGGCGTTGCAAGAACTGGAAACCAATCCCGCCGACGCCGCATCATGCTGCGAGTGCGCCGTCTTGCTCGAACGCGTGGGACGCATGGACGATGCACAGGCGCGCTACCGTCGGGCGATCGCGCTTGATGCCCATAGCCACGCCGGCTGGATCGGCCTGGGCAATTTGCTGCTGAAGATGAATCGCCACGACCAGGCCCTGGCTTGCTACGAAGCCGTACTTGCCGTCACGCCCGATGATTTCGTAGCCCTGTTCAATCGAGGCAACGTCTTGCAAAAGGATGGCCGCCAAACCGAGGCGCTCGCCAGTTATGCCGCGGCGGAAGCGCAAAGGCCGGATTTTGCAGAGGTCAAGATGGAGCAAGCCCATTGCCGCCTCGCTCTAGGCGATTGGCAAACCGGCTGGGCGCTATTCGAGTCGCGCTGGCGGACGCGGCAACTGCAAGGCGCGAACCTGCAGACGGCGGCCCCGCAATGGCGCGGGGAACCGCTGCCGCACGAGACCCTGCTGTTATGGGCGGAACAAGGCCTGGGCGATACTCTGCAATTTCTGCGCTACGTTCCCTTGGCTGCCGAGCGGGTACGCAGGGTGATCGTGCGCGTGCAGCCGGGCTTGCTGAGCCTGTGCAGCGGGGTGGCCCGCGCATTGCCAAATGTGACGGTGCTTGCGCATGATGCGGCTTTGCCGGCACATGACGCCCATTGCCCGCTGATGAGCTTGCCGCTTGCCTTCGGCACGACACCCCAAACCATTCCGCAAAACCTGCCTTACCTGCATGTTCCCGACGAC
>DASVYZ010000741.1:0-5374 GCA_036391935.1 Burkholderiaceae bacterium
CAATTGATCGCCGGCTACCGCTTCCTCGGCACCCGCTGGGCCAATCTGGACCCGCTGCAGCGCCAGGAGCGCGCTGTAATCCCCGAGCTGGAACCCAGCTCCTACGGATTCACCGATGCCGACATGGACATCGTGTTCAACATCAGCAATACCTATTTCGGCAGCGAAACCGCGAGCCTGCGCGACTTGTTGAACGCGCTGCGCGATACCTATTGCCGTTCGATCGGCGCCGAATTCATGTACATCAGCGATCCCGCGCAAAAGCGCTGGATCCAGGAACGCCTCGAAGGTACGCGCTCCACGCCGAGCTTTTCGCCGGAAAAGAAGAAGGACATTCTCGACCGCCTGACGGCTGCCGAAGGTCTGGAACGCTACCTTCATACCAAGTACGTCGGCCAAAAACGCTTTTCGCTCGAAGGCAGCGAGAGCTTCATCGCCTCGATCGACGAAACGATCCAGCGCGCCGGTGAAAAGGGCGTGCAGGAAATCGTCATCGGCATGGCACACCGCGGCCGCTTGAACGTGCTGGTCAACATCCTGGGCAAGACGCCTCAGGAACTGTTCTCCGAATTCGAAGGCAAGCACGCCGACGACCTGCCGGCCGGCGACGTGAAATACCACCAGGGCTTTTCGTCCGACGTGACCACTCCCGGCGGCCCGGTCCACCTCTCGCTCGCATTCAACCCCTCGCACCTGGAAATCGTCAACCCCGTGGTGGAAGGTTCGGTCAAGGCGCGTATGGAGCGCCGCGGCGACAAGGACGGCTCGCAAGTGCTGCCCATCCTGGTCCATGGCGACGCTGCGTTCGCCGGCCAGGGCGTGGTCATGGAAACGCTGAACCTGGCGCAGACGCGCGGCTACGGCACGGGCGGCACGGTCCACATCATCATCAACAACCAGATCGGCTTCACCACCTCCGACCCGCGCGACTCGCGCTCCACCTTGTACTGCTCCGACGTGGTCAAGATGATCGAAGCGCCGGTGCTGCACGTCAACGGCGACGATCCCGAAGCCGTCATCCTGGCGACCCAGATCGCGCTCGACTACCGCATGCAGTTCAAGAAGGACGTCGTAGTCGACATCATCTGCTACCGCAAGCTTGGCCACAATGAGCAGGATACGCCGGCTTTGACCCAGCCCTTGATGTACAAGAAGATCGGCCAGCACCCCGGCACGCGCAAGCTCTACGCCGATAAGCTGATCGCACAAGGCGTGTTGCCGGCCGACGGCGGCGACGCCATGGTCAAGGCTTTCCGCGATGCGATGGACGCCGGCAAGCACACGGTCGACCCTGTCATCTCGAACTTCAAGAGCAAGTACGCCGTCGACTGGATGCCTTTCCTGGGCCGAAAGTGGACCGACGCCGCCGACACCGCCGTGCCGCTGGCCGAATTGAAGCGCCTCGCGGCACGCATCACCACGCTGCCCGACCACTTCAAGGTACACGCCTTGGTGGAAAAAGTCCTGGCCGACCGCGCCGCCATGGGCAAGGGCGACTTGAATCTCGACTGGGGCATGGGCGAACACCTGGCCTACGCCACGCTGGTCTCGTCCGGCTATGCCGTTCGCCTGACCGGCCAGGATGCCGGACGCGGCACGTTCACGCACCGTCACGCCGTGCTGCACGACCAGAACCGTGAGCGCTGGGATGCCGGCACTTATATTCCGCTGCAAAACATCTCCGACCAGCAGGCGCCGTTTACGGTGATCGACTCGGTGCTGTCGGAAGAAGCCGTACTCGGCTTCGAATACGGCTTCTCGACTGCCGAGCCGAACGCGCTGACGATCTGGGAAGCCCAGTTCGGCGACTTCGCCAACGGCGCCCAGGTCGTGATCGACCAATTCATCAGCTCCGGCGAAGTGAAGTGGGGCCGTGCTTCCGGCCTGGTCATGATGCTGCCGCACGGCTACGAAGGCCAGGGGCCGGAGCACTCTTCGGCCCGCCTCGAGCGTTTCTTGCAGCTGTGCGCCGACAACAACATCCAGGTTGTGCAGCCGACAACGGCTGCGCAAATCTTCCACGTGCTGCGCCGCCAGATGATCCGCCTGTTCCGCAAGCCGCTGGTGATCATGACGCCGAAGTCGCTGCTGCGTAACAAGGATGCCGGTTCGCCGCTGGCCGACCTGGCCAAGGGCCAGTTCCACACCGTCATCGGCGAAGTGGACGACAAGATCGATCCGAAGAAGGTCAAGCGCGTGATCGCCTGCTCGGGCAAGATTTACTACGACCTCGTCAACGCCCGCAAGGAGCGCGCGCAAAACGACGTCGCCATCATCCGTATCGAACAGCTATACCCGTTCCCGCACAAGGCTCTGGCAACCGAGCTCAAGAAAGTCCCCGGCTTTACCGAGTTGGTGTGGGCGCAGGACGAGCCGCAAAACCAGGGTTCGTGGTTCCAGATCCAGCACAACATCTTCGAAAACCTCGAAGAAGGCCAGAAGCTTGCCTATGCCGGCCGTCCCGCATCGGCGTCGCCTGCGGTCGGCTACTACGACAAGCACTATGCGCAGTTGAAGGCCTTGCTCGATACCGCGTTTTCCAAGCTCAAGGGATTCGTCCTGACGAAGTAACAGATATTGAGGCGTTGCGTCGGAAGCCGGCGTAACGCTTGTACAACCCGATACGGAGATTTACATGGCAATTATCGAAGTCAAGGTTCCGCAACTGTCGGAATCGGTAGCAGAAGCAACCCTCTTGCAGTGGCATAAGAAAGTCGGCGAAACCGTTGCGCGCGACGAAAACCTGATCGATGTCGAAACCGACAAGGTCGTGCTGGAACTGCCCGCGCCGGAAGCCGGCGTCATCACCCAGATCATCGCCGCCGACGGCGCCACCGTCACGTCGGGCCAGATCATCGCGATGCTCGACACCGACGCTTCGGCCAAGCCTGCGCCGACCGAAGTCAAGGCTGCGGCAGCACCGGCTCCTGCCGCTCCCGCCACTAATGTGGACCCCGTTTCCAACGCCATCTCGGCCCTGGCCGCCAAGGCTGCCGGCGTCGCCATGCCGTCCGCCGCCAAGATCCTTGCGGAAAACAACCTGTCCGCCTCGCACGTCGAAGGCACGGGCAAGGATGGCCGCGTCACCAAGGGCGATGCGCTGGCCGCCGTCGCCGGCAACAAGACGCCGGTCGCCGTGCCGCCCCCGGTTGCCGCGCCTGCCGCCCCCGCCAAGCCTGCCTTGCAGCAAGTCAGCGCCGCCGTCAGCCTCGGCGACCTGGGCGACCGCCCCGAAGAGCGCGTGCCGATGAGCCGCCTGCGCGCCCGTATCGCCGAGCGCCTGGTGCAATCGCAATCGACCAACGCCATCCTGACGACCTTCAACGAAGTCAACATGCAGCCGGTCATGGACCTGCGCACCAAGTACAAGGACAAGTTCGAGAAGGAACATGGCGTCAAGCTCGGCTTCATGTCTTTCTTCGTCAAGGCCGCCGTGGCTGCGCTGAAGAAGTACCCGATCATCAACGCCTCGGTCGACGGTAACGATATCGTCTACCATGGCTACTTCGACATCGGCATCGCCGTCGGTTCGCCGCGCGGCTTGGTGGTGCCCATCCTGCGCAATGCCGATCAAATGTCGATTGCCGACATCGAAAAGAAAATCGGCGAATTCGGCGCCAAGGCCAAGGACGGCAAGCTGACGCTGGAAGACCTGACCGGCGGCACGTTCTCGATCTCCAACGGCGGCACCTTCGGTTCCATGCTCTCGACGCCCATCATCAATCCGCCGCAATCGGCTATCCTGGGCGTGCACGCGACCAAGGACCGCGCCGTGGTGGAAAACGGCCAGATCGTTATTCGTCCGATGAACTATCTCGCCATGTCCTACGACCACCGCATCATCGACGGCCGCGAAGCCGTGCTGGGCCTGGTGGCAATGAAGGAAGCGCTGGAAGATCCGGCCCGCCTGCTGCTCGACCTGTAAAATCAAAACCCCTCTCCCGCAGGCGGGGGAGGGGCAGGGGTGAGGAGGATCGCGATTTGGCTGCGGTCGTGGCGAACTCCTCCCCCCGAATTCCTGTCATTCAAGCTGGAACGCGGTTCCTCGCACAAAGACAAATAGGCAAATCACCATGTCCAAGAATTTCGATGTAGTAGTCATAGGCGGCGGCCCCGGCGGCTATGTTGCCGCCATCCGCGCCGCGCAACTCGGCTTTGCCACCGCTTGTATCGACGAGTGGAAGAACGTCAAGGGCGGCCCCGCTCTGGGCGGCACCTGCACCAACGTCGGCTGCATCCCCTCCAAGGCCCTGCTGCAATCGTCCGAACACTTCGAGCACGCCGGCCACGCCTTTGCCGATCACGGCATCAAGGTTGAGGGCCTGGCAATCGACGTCGAGAAAATGCTCGCGCGCAAGGAAACCATCGTCAAGCAAAACAACGACGGCATCCAATACCTGTTCAAGAAGAATAAGGTCGCCTTCTTCCACGGCCGCGGCGCCTTCACCAAGGCGGAAAACGGCGCTTATGAAATCCAGGTCACCGGCGCCAACGAAGAAACGCTGGTGGCCAAGCACGTCATCATCGCCACCGGCTCCAACCCGCGCGAGTTGCCGGGCACGCCGTTCGACGAGCAAATGATCCTTTCCAACACCGGTGCGCTCGATGTCAAGGCCGTGCCGAAGAAGCTCGGCTTGATCGGCGCCGGCGTGATCGGCCTGGAAATGGGCAGCGTGTGGCGCCGTCTCGGTTCCGAAGTCACCATCCTGGAAGCCCTGCCGGCAGTCCTCGGCGCGGTCGACGAGCAAGTCGCCAAGGAAGCGCAAAAGCTCTTCACCAAGCAAGGTTTGGCGTTGCATCTCGGCGTCAAGATCGGCAAGATCACGGCCAGCAAGAAGGACGTCACCGTCGAATACACTGACGACAAGGGCGGCGAGCAAAAGGCTGTCTTCGACAAGCTGATCGTCTCGATCGGCCGCGTGCCCAACACGATCGGCTTGAATGGCCAGGCCATCGGCCTGCAGCTCGACGAGCGCGGCTTCGTCGTGGTCGACGGCGATTGCAAGACCAACCTGCCCAACGTCTGGGCGGTCGGCGATGTGGTGCGCGGCCCGATGCTGGCGCACAAGGCCGAGGAAGAGGGCGTTGCCGTTGCCGAGCGTATCGCCGGCCAGCACGGCCACGTCAACTTCAATACGATTCCCTGGGTCATCTACACCTCGCCCGAAATTGCCTGGGTCGGCAAGACCGAACAGCAATTGAAAGCAGACAAGGTCGAATACAAGGCAGGTACCTTCCCCTTCATGGCCAACGGCCGTGCGCGTGCCTTGGGCGACACCTCGGGTTTCGTCAAATTCCTGGCCGACGCCAAGACCGACGAAATCCTCGGCGTGCACATCATCGGCCCGATGGCGTCCGAGCTGATTTCCGAAGC
>DASVYZ010000742.1:0-3338 GCA_036391935.1 Burkholderiaceae bacterium
GCGCGTATCCGCCTGGTGGATTCGGTGGAAGACGGCATGCGCATCAGTGACGCACATGGCCAAGACGAATGGATCACGCCGGAAGCCTTCCATCGCGAACGGCGCGGCGGACGCTCGCTGCACGTGGACGTGGCGCGCTACCGCTTCGGCCAGGCCGGCAAATCGCAGCGCCTGGCGGCCTTGCAGCGCGGCTTGCCGGCGATGGAAGCGGAAGAAGACGCCCTGACGCTCAAGATCGGCAAGCTGGCCGGTGAAGTGAGCGGCCTGAAGGCGCGCCTGGCCGGCGTCGATGCGGCCAAGGAATTGATGGCGCGCCAGGAAGAGTTCAGCGAAGCCGAGCGCGGCGCCGTGCCCCTGAAGGCCGAGCGCCTCGAGGTGGGCACGCGCTTGGGCGAGCTCTATCCCCTGTTGAAGAGCGCGACCGAAACGCGCACGCGTGCCGATGCCGCCTGGCATGGCGCGAAGAACAGCTTGGCCGATAGCGAGAGCGGCTTGCGCGCCACCGAGCGCAAGCAGCGCGAGGAACGCAGCGCGCATGCCAAGTCGCTGGTGGAGATGCGCCACACCTGGCGTGCCCTGCCCTACAACTGGCGCAAGGCGGCACGCGGCGAAGAACTGGCTGCCGAACACCAGAACGCGCACCAGGTGGAATTGCGCGTCAAGAGCCTGATGCACGATCTGGAACGCGACGACTGGGAAACCGACGTCACCGTGGTGGACCAGCACTTGCGCCTGCACAATCAATTGATGCAGCGCCAGACCGAAACCGAGGAACGGCGCTACCAGAACAACCGCGCCATCGAGGCCACGGCCAATGCGCGCGGCGCCTATATCGAGCGCCTGCGCTATACGATCAAGGCGTACACGCGCAACATCAGGGAACTGGGCGAACTGGCCGGCATCGAAGTCAATGCCGACCCGGTGCGGCTGGAAAACGACGACTTGCTGCTGGCGCAAGCCGGCTTGCACGTGCGCTTCAAGTTCGACGGCAAAGGCCCGATCGGCTTGAACGACGGCGAAGCCTCGGGCGGGCAGCAGGTGATGAAGTCGCTGATTTTGCTCGTTGGCTTGCTGAAGTCGGAAGACGGCACAGGTGGATTTGTGTTCATCGACGAACCGTTTGCCCACCTGGATATCCGCAACATCCAACTGGTCGGCGAGTTCCTGAAGAATACCGAGGCGCAGTATTTGATGACTACGCCGTTGACGCATAACACCGACGTGTACGATCCTTCGGAATTGACGCTGATTACCAGCAAGAAGAAAAAGGATACGCAGTGGGCGCAGCCGATTTTTGTGTTGCAGCGCAGGGCGAATGCGGTGGCGGCGCCAAAGTCACGCGCCGCCTGAGTTTATCGAACGAATCGTAGGGTGGAAAAGCCGAAGGCGCATTCCACCATGCGCGTCAAATGACTTTCATTAAGCACGTGGTGGAATGCGCCTTCGGCTTTTCCGCCCTACGGTTCTTTCCGGTTTTACGGTAGCTTGAACAGCCTGCGGCTATTGGTCGTGCATGCCTCGGCCACCTGCTCCACCGTCACATCACCAAGCAGCGCCGCCATCTCCCGCGCCACATAAGGCAGGAAAGCCGGCTCATTGAACCCCTCCCCTTTCGGGGCCGTCTTCGGCCGCAGGTAAGGCGCATCGGTCTCCAGATGCAGCCGTTCCAAGGGAATCTCCCTGACCGCCGCACGCAAATCCTGCCCGCGCGCCAGATCGGTCACCCACCCCGTCACACCGATGTCGAAACCCAGCTCCAGATAGGCTTGCGCCTCGCGCGCCGTGCCGGTGAAGCAATGCACCACGCCATGCGCCCCCGCTTGCGCCGCTTCGCGCAGCATGGCGTGAAAGTCTTCATAGGCGTCGCGGCAATGGAGGAACAGCGGCTTGCCGCTCTCCAGCGCGCCGGCCAGTTGTGCTTCGAACGCCGTGCGCTGCGCCTCGCGCGGCGAGAACATGCGGTTGTAGTCCAAGCCGCATTCGCCCACCGCGACCACCTTGGGCTGTTGCCACAGGCGCTTCATGGCGACAGCCGTGCTGGTCGACCATTGCGAAGCGTCGTGCGGGTGCACGCCTGCGGTGGCATAGACGTCGGGCTGGGCTTGCGCCAGCGTTACGGCCTTGTTGCTTGCCGCCGACGAGGTGCCGGTGGCCAGGATGGCGCACACGCCGGCTTTGCGGGCTCGCGCCAGCAGGGCTTCCGCCTTGCCGGCCAGTTGCTTGGAATGGAAGTTGACGCCAATATCGATCAATTGCATATGTTTTTATTGTTTTGAAAAATGAAAAATCAGAACCTGTCGCGCACGGCGTTCGTCGCCATGCGGCCGGCACGGCGGAAACCTGGAACGATCGGGGAACGCTGGCGCTCAATCGAGCATGGCGGCAGGACGATCTGCCTGGGATGATAGCGCGGCTCCCTTTTTCTTCTTCGGATTTCCGGAGGGTTGTGCCGATGCCGGATTGTAGCAGCATTGGCGGCCGTCGTTGGTGACCGGGCCGAATGTTGCCGCAAGACAAGCACATGCGGCGACTTCAGTCGTCAATCCCATTTAACCATCGTTCACCTTCGCGTCGTATCGTAGCAACGACGCCGCCGCCTGAGGCGAATCCCGTTGCAGTCCGCATAAATCTAGGTATTATTGCTTGGGATAAACAGGGTTTTTGCGCTGTCGTTGACGCTTTGCGCGGAGAGTGGCAGATTTTGCATTCAGCCCATTCCATTCATTTCAGGATTGCACCATGACCGATGACGCAGACGATTTAGAAGCACTGTTCGACCAGGTATCTGCGGAGAGGAAGGATGAAATCAGCGCCCCGCCGGCAGCCGCTCCCGCAGCGGAAGCCGGTGAAAGCGAAGGAGAAGACCAGTCCGGCAAACCGATGTTCGAACGCCTGGGCGGCATCGTGCGCATGCTGCACGATTCCTTGCGCCAGCTCGGCTATGACCAATCGCTGTCTTCGGTGGCGAGCCAGATCAACGATGCGCAGGACCGGCTGGAATACATCGGCTCCCTGACCGAGCAGGCCGCCAACAAGGTGTTGAACGCGGTGGATGTCGGCATGCCCGAACTCGATCTGCTGCAAAAGAAATCCAAGGACATGGATTCGCGCTGGGGCCAGCTCTTCGAGGGCAAGATGGGCGTCGAAGAGTTCAAGAGCCTGGCCGCCGATTCGCGCCAGTTTGCCGCGGCGGTGTCCGACGCCACCGACGCCGAGAAGGCGCGCCTGCTGGAAATCATGATGGCGCAGGACTTCCAGGACATCACCGGCCAGCTGATCAAGAAGATCGTGACGATCACCCAGGCGGCGGAGCGGGAACTGGCCCAGCTGCTGCTCGA
>DASVYZ010000743.1:0-3612 GCA_036391935.1 Burkholderiaceae bacterium
AGCTGGCGCAAAAGGGGATCGAGACTTCGGACGAATGGATCGTTACGCGTAGCGGCATTTCGGCGCGCCACTATGCCGAGCCTGACGTGCAGGCAAGCGACCTGGCCGTGAAGGCGGCGCAACATGCGCTCCAGGCGGCCGACGTGTCGCCCAACGACATCGACTTGATCATTCTCGCCACCTCCACGCCCGATCATTTCGGCGGCTTCCCCAGCACGGCCTGCGTGGTGCAAAGGAAACTCGGCATCGCCAACGGCGGTGCGGCTTTCGACGTGCAGGCCGTGTGCAGCGGTTTCGCCTATGCAATGACGATTGCCGACAGCCTGATCAAGTCGGGCGCGCACAAGAAAGCGTTGGTGATCGGTGCGGAAGTGTTTTCGCGTATCTTGAATTTTGAAGACCGCACGACTTGCGTGCTGTTCGGCGACGGCGCCGGTGCCGTGGTGCTGGGCGCGTCGAACGAGCCCGGCATCCTCGCCACCAAGCTGCATGCCAACGGCAGCCAGGGCGATATTTTGTGCATTCCCGGCGCGGTCAATGGCGGCGTCATCGAAGGCAGCGCCTATCTCTATATGGACGGGCCGGCCGTGTTCAAGCTGGCTGTCTCGGTCCTGGAAAAGGTCGCCAATGAAGCCCTGGAAATCGCCGGCATGGATTCGTCGCAGATCGACTGGCTGATTCCGCACCAGGCCAATATCCGCATCATGCAAAGCACGGCCAAGAAGCTCGGCTTGCCGTTGGAGCGCATGGTGGTGACGGTCGACGAGCAGGGCAATACCTCGGCGGCATCGATCCCGCTGGCGCTCGACGCCGCAGTGCGCGACGGCCGCATCAAGCCCGGCCAGAATGTGCTGATGGAGGGGGTGGGCGGCGGCTTCACCTGGGGCGCCGTACTCGCAAAAATGTAATCGAAATTAGAACAAGACCTCTATGACCAAATACAGGGTCGCACTTGCTACCCCCCTCACCCCCGCCCCCTCTCCCGCCTGCGGGCGAGGGGCGCTTCGTGTCCTACATGGTTTTCAACCATGTAGGAACAAGATAGATTGAACAAGACCGCTATGACCAAATTCGCATTCGTATTCCCCGGCCAGGGTTCGCAGTCGATCGGCATGTTGAACGGCTTTGGCGACAACGCCGCCGTGCGCGATACCGTGGCGGAAGCTTCCGACGTCTTGCAGCTCGATCTGGCCAAGCTGATCGCCGAAGGGCCGAAGGAAGAGCTCGACCTGACCACCAACACCCAGCCCGTGATGCTGACCGCAGCCGTGGCGACTTACCGCGCCTGGCTCGCCGCCGGCGGTGCCGCGCCTGCCATGGTGGCCGGCCACAGTCTCGGCGAATATTCCGCGCTGGTCGCCGCCGGCGTGATCGCCTTCAAGGATGCCTTGCCGCTGGTGCGTTTCCGCGCGCAGGCGATGCAGGAGGCTGTGCCGGTCGGGCAGGGCACGATGGCCGTGGTGCTCGGCTTGTCGGACGACGACGTGCGCGCTTCGTGCGCCGAGGCGGCGCAGGGCGAGGTCGTGGAAGCGGTCAATTTCAATACCCCGGCCCAGGTCGTGATCGCGGGCCATACGGCTGCGGTAGAGCGCGCCTGTGCGATTGCCAAGGGCAAGGGTGCCAAGCGCGCCATGGGCCTGGCGGTTTCGGCGCCGTTCCATTCCTCGCTGTTGAAGCCGGCTTCGGACCGCCTGCGCCCTTACCTGGCCAATGTGCCGTTTTCCGCGCCCCTCATCCCGCTGGTCAACAATGTCGATGTCGCCGTCGTGAGCGAGCCGGAAGCGATCCGGGATGCGCTGGTGCGCCAGGCCGCCTGCCCCGTGCGCTGGGTCGAGTCGGTGCAAAAGATGGCCGATAACGGCGTGACCCACGTGATCGAGTGCGGTCCCGGCAAGGCTCTGGCCGGCATGGTCAAGCGTATTAACGACACCCTGGCTGGCGATGCCATCGTCGACCAGGCTTCTTTGGACAAAGTCTTGGAGTTGCTCAAGTGACCCTTTCCGTTACACAAGATCTGCACAATCAAGTCGCGCTGGTTACCGGTGCCTCGCGCGGCATCGGCCGCGCCATAGCCACCCACCTGGCCAAACTCGGCGCCAAGGTGGTCGGCACGGCCACCACCGAAGCCGGCGCAGCCGCCATCAGCGAATACCTGCACGCCGTCAGCCCCGAGGCTGGTCGCGGTGCCGTCTTGAATGTTACCGATGCTGAAGCCTCGAATGCCCTGATCGACACGATCGCCAAGGAATACGGTGCCGTGACCATCCTGGTCAACAATGCCGGCATTACCCAGGATCAACTCGCCATGCGCATGAAGGACGAGGAGTGGGATAACGTGATCTCGACCAACCTCTCCGCCGTCGGGCGCCTGTCGCGCGCGGTCTTGCGCGGCATGATGAAAGCCAAACATGGGCGTATCATCAACATCACTTCGGTGGTCGGTTCGGCCGGCAACCCGGGGCAGATGAACTATGCGGCCGCCAAGGCCGGCGTGGCTGGCATGAGCCGGGCATTGGCGCGTGAGATCGGCAGCCGCAACATCACCGTCAATTGCATCGCTCCGGGCTTTATCGATACCGACATGACGCGTGCCTTGAATGAACAGCAGATAGCCGGCCTGTTGCAGCAGATTCCGCTGGGCCGTTTCGGCTTGCCCGAGGATATCGCCGCCGCCGTGGGCTTCCTGGCGTCTTCGCATGCCTCGTATATCACCGGCACCACCATCCATGTGAATGGCGGGATGTACATGAGTTAGGCATTTTTCCTTGCGGATGCGCCTAATTTGAAAGCTTTTGGTGCATTGCGGCGGGGGAATTTTAAAAATGAAGCATTGCTGCGCAAACCTGCTAAAATGCGCGCACTTTCTGTAACACCAACAACCTCACTGACTGGAGTCAAAACATGTCCGATATCGAACAACGCGTGAAGAAGATCGTCGCCGAGCAACTGGGCGTCGCCGAAGCCGACATCAAGACCGAATCGTCCTTCGTCGATGACCTGGGCGCCGATTCGCTCGACACGGTCGAACTGGTCATGGCGCTGGAAGACGAGTTCGAAATGGAAATCCCCGACGAACAAGCTGAAAAGATCACGACTGTTCAGCAAGCCATCGACTACGCCAAGGCTCACGTCAAGGCCTAAAATATGGTGGGAAGCTAGTGCGCAGCCTGCGCGGCCCGGCCAATTTGCGCCTGCGGTGCCCACCGTGCTCCAGTACGGTTGCGCTCCTCGACGCAAACTCAGGCTTGCCCGCTACGCTTCTTCAGCATATTTGATCTGGTATAGGTAATACAGTTTTAAGCAAGGCAAGTTGTAAAAGTCGGATTTGATCGACTTCAGGAGATTTATTTGATTCGCTCACAACGCCGCGTCGTCGTCACTGGTCTGGGGTGCGTTTCCCCGGTCGGGAATAATATTGCCGATTCGTGGAAGGCCATTACTGAGGGAAAATCGGGAATTGCCACGGTCACGAAGTTCGACGCCACCCCGTTTTCCACGCACTTTGCCGGTGAAGTCAAAGGCTTCAACGTCGAACAGTACATGCCCGCCAAGGAAGCGCGCCATATGGATACCTTCATCCATTACGGCATGGCGGCAGGCATGCAGGCGATG
>DASVYZ010000744.1:0-9278 GCA_036391935.1 Burkholderiaceae bacterium
AGATGGGGCCGCCGGAGGTCGATCCGGACGATCCCTTCTTCCAATTCTTCAAACACTTCGGCCCGCAGTTCCCGCAAGGACAAGGCGCGCCCATGATCCCGCATGGCGAAGGCTCAGGCTTCATCGTCACTCCCGACGGCCTGATCCTGACCAACGCGCACGTGGTCGACGGCGCGCAAGAGGTCGTGGTAAAGCTGACCGACCGGCGTGAATTCAAGGCCAAGGTGCTGGGGACCGACAAGCAATCCGACGTCGCGGTGATCAAGATCGATGCGAAAAACCTGCCGACCGTGATACTGGGCGATCCCAATATGACCAAGGTCGGCGAACCGGTGCTGGCAATCGGTTCTCCCTTCGGCTTTGAGAATTCCGCCACGGCCGGCATCGTCAGCGCCAAGGCACGATCGTTGCCGGATGATCCTTACGTGTCCTTCATGCAAACAGACGTGGCCGTCAACCCGGGCAATTCAGGCGGTCCGCTGTTCAACCTCAAAGGGGAAGTGATCGGCATCAATTCGCAGATCTACACGCACACGGGCGGCTATCAAGGCTTGTCGTTCGCCATCCCAATAGATGTGGCGAACAAGGTGCAAAGTCAGCTTGTCGCCTACGGCAAGGTAACGCGCGGCCATCTCGGCGTGACGGTGCAGGAAATGAACCAGGCATTGGCCGATTCGTTCGGTTTGAAGAAGACCGAAGGCGCCTTGGTCAGCGCGGTCGAGAAAGGCAGTCCGGCCGACAAGGCGGGCTTGCAGCCGGGCGACGTGATTCTGCGCCTGAACGATCACGACATTGCGCATTCATCGGACTTGTCTTCGCAAGTGTCCGACCTTGCCCCAGGCTCGTCGGCAGCCCTTGGCATCGTGCGCAAGGGCAACCCGATGACGCTGACGGTGAAGGTCGGGGAAATGAAGAATGCCAGCGTTGCGCAGAACGACAACGGCACCGGCAACAAGGGCCGCCTGGGTGTGGTGGTGCGCCCCTTGAACCCCGATGAAACAGATGGCAACGGCGGCCTGGTGGTCGAACGCGCTTCCGGCGCCGCCGCCCGGGCCGGAATACAGCCGGGCGACGTGATCCTTGCGCTGAACGGCACGCCGGTAACAAGCGGCGAACAATTCCAATCGCTGGTGCAACATGCCGGCCATAGCGTGGCGCTGCTGATTCAGCGCGAAGACGCCAAGATCTTCGTACCGGTGGATCTGGGGTAAGCGAAAAAAATGCGCCCCGTTGAAAACGGGGCGCAAACCATAGCTTCTTTTTCCATGGCTGTTGATTACATCATGAAGGGCAACGGCAGCATGCCGAAGCCCTCATCGAGTTTGTCGATCGAAGACAGCATTCCTTGCAAACCGGCGTCGAGATGCGCCAGGGCTTCATCGTCGAGATGCAGAATGGCCTCTTGCAGCAAACCGCGCGCAGGGGTCGGCGCATCTTGCAAGACCTTCCTGCCTTCGTCCGACAATTTGAGGTTCACTACGCGCTGGTCCGACGCATCGCGCTCTTTGACGATGTAGCCGCGCTTGCGCAAGGCATCGATCAAATTGCTCGCCGTGGTCTGATGGATAGCCAGCTTGGATGCCAGTTCACCTACGCGCATCCCGGGCTGGTCCAGCAATTCCTGCATCATCCAAAGCTGCGCGCCATTGACGCCGCATTGTTTTTCTATCCACAAGGAATGGCGCTGGGCTGCGCGAAATACGATGCGCAATTTCTTGAGCACGTCGAGCCGATAGTCAGCCCCCTGCCCTTGCGCCCCAGGCGTTTCGCCCATGGAAGTCTCCTTCGTTCATTATCTTTCGGCAATATCATACGATATAATACATTTGCACAAATATAGTTCAATGAAATATAATTTGCTGCAATGCATTGTATTAAAATCCAATCAATCAAGCTACCCCGTTTGCGCGTGCCCGCGAGTGCACGCCTATCGTTGTTTTGTCCTCCAGCATGACTGTCGGCCTGATTCATCTCGATCTTCCTTCCGCAGCACGCCAATTGCGCCGCGCTTTCGGTAGACGTTTGGGCCTGCTGAGCAATGTGCAGAATCTCTGGCATCGCGGTTCCGCCTGGCTGGTGGGGCCATTGCTGGTCGGTTTGATGGCTGTAGGCCTTGCCAAAGGTGCCGATTACGCCAACCGGCTCAATCATCAACTTTGCAGCCTGCATCCGCTGGCACCGCTGCTGTTCATGCCCGCCGGGTTTTCCTTGCTGGTCTATGCAGGACGCCGCTTCTTTCCCGGCTCGCAAGGCAGCGGCATTCCGCAAACCATTGCCGCGATCAATGCGTCCGGCAAGGAAAAAAGCAGTCATCTGCTTTCCCTCCGCATCGCCATCGGCAAAGCGGGCCTGACCCTGGCCGGCTTGCTGTTCGGGGCCTCGATCGGCCGCGAAGGCCCGACGGTGCAGATCGGCGCCTCGATCATGCATGCCTTCCAGGGCCGCGGTCCGTTCCAGCGCGAGGGCACGCGACGCATCCTGATCCTGGCCGGCGGCGCAGCCGGCATCGCGGCGGCCTTCAATACGCCTCTGGCAGGCATCATGTTCGCCATCGAAGAACTGAGCAAGAAGCATGTCTTCAACGCCAACAGTTCGACGCTGGTCACGGTGATCCTCTCCGGCCTGATTTCGCTCGCCATTCTCGGCAACTACACCTACTTCGGCACCAGCAATACCTCGCTTGAGTGGCAATACAGTATCTTCCCCATCATGGTATGCGGCATCGTGGGCGGCTTGTTCGGCGGCTTGTTCAGCCGGCTCGTGATCACCATTCCGGCCAAATTGCCTGCCTGGATGCCGGCCTGGGTCGCGCGCCGCCCGCTGGCCTTTGCCGCTCTGTGCGGCTTGGGCGTCGCGCTGCTGGGCTTGCCGGACAACGGCCTGGTGTTCGGCACAGGTTACGATGCAACCCGGTTGACGCTGGAAGACAGCACCTTGCTGCCCTGGTACTTCGGCATTGCCAAGCTCGCGGCGACCCTGTTGTCATCGGTTTCCGGCATGGCCGGCGGCATCTTCGCCCCTTCGCTGGCCGTGGGGGCCGGCGTGGGAGAGAACATCGCCGTGCTGTTTCCGCACCTGGCGCCGCATAGCGCGATCATCCTGCTTGTGATGGCGGCCTATCTGTCGGGTGTAACGCGCGCGCCGGTCACCTCCTTTATCATCATGATGGAAATGACCGGCAGCCACGAAATGCTGTTGCCCCTGATGACGGCGTCGGTCATCGCTTCGGCCAGCTCCAAACTCGTTTGCCGTACCCAGCTCTATCATGCGCTGGCCGACCGCTTTCCTCTGCAGGCGCCGGCTGCGCCGAGTGAATCGAAGGGAGGGTCCCCTATCGACTGATTCAAATTTTTCGGGCGAGCGCACCGCTTTCCCAGCAATTTGGATGTACCCTTGCAGCGTGTCCGTGTCCTGTGTCCAGTTTCCGGCGCCTGCTTACAATTTACCGAATTGATTTACTATTTCTCAAATGGGAGTTTTCACCATGCGTACGATGAATACCGTCAAGCTTTCCGCCATCGCCGTCGCCGCCCTGTTGCTGGCAGCCTGCCACACCGAACCGGTCAAGCAGGAAGCCCCCGCACAGCAAGCAACGGCTCCCGCCGCCAAGCCTGCCGACAACTATACCGTCAAGACTCAGACAGCCGAAGTCGATCCCTTGAACGACCCGAAGGGTGCTCTCGCCCAGCGCAGCGTGTTCTTCGACTTCGACAAGTATGAAGTCAAGCCCGAATACAACCAGCTCGTCACCAACCACGCCAAGTACCTGGAATCGCATACCGCGCACAAGGTCCAGATTCAGGGCAATACCGATGAGCGCGGCACCGCCGAATACAATCTGGCCTTGGGCCAGAAGCGCGCCGAAGCCGTGCGCAAGGCCATGGCCGCGCTGGGCGTGCCTGACAGCCGCATGGAAGCCACGTCGAACGGCAAGACCCAGCCCAAGGCTGAAGGCCATGACGAGGCCGCCTGGGCGCAAAATCGCCGTGCAGACATCGTCTACAAGTAATTCGTGATGCATGGTGGCGGCTCGCTCCGCCGCTGCCTGCCGCGACCTGCCGGAAACGAAATCGGCGTGTGTGCCTTGAAAGCACACACGCCGATTGTCTTAAGGGTGGGCCGCGCAGGCTCTCGATTTGCTTATTTGTTGACGGCGTCCTTGAAGGCCTTGCCTGCGGAGAACTTGACCGTGGTGGCCGCCGGAATATTGATGCTTTCCCCGGTGCGGGGATCGCGGCCGGTGCGGGCCGCGCGTTTGCCTGAGGCGAAGGTGCCGAAACCGACTAATTGAATGCTGTCTCCTTTTGCGACTGTCGCAACGATATTGTCGAGCAGCGATTCGAGCACGCGCTGCGCCGCCACCTTGGACAAATCGCAGTCCTTTGCGATCGCGTCAACCAATTCTGTTTTATTCATAAGCGACTCCTTCCATGGACGAGAGGTGGATTTTAACACCGCTTCACCGCCGTCACGTCAAGCCCGTTGCGCGCGCTTGTCTTTTGCCAAGTAGTTCCTGAAGGCCGTGCCGGGTCCAGGTTTTCGGCACATCTTTACACTTTTTTTACAGCCCCCCTTTTCGTTTTTACAGCATTTTTAGCTGTCCCCCGATACGCTTTCCATACGGGAATTCCCCTGCTTTTGGAGAACAACATGGATTGGATGGACGGCATGGCCGCTGCGGCGATTGCGCTGCTGTGGCTGGTCACCTGGGCCTCGGTGCTCGGCTGCGTTAAACTGGGAGCGCGCCAATGAATACCACGTTTTACGTAGCCGGCGCCGTGGTATCGGTTTGCCTGATGGTGTACCTTGTGGTTGCGCTGCTGAAGGCGGAGGATCTGTGATGAGCATGCAAGCCCTGCTCCTGCTTCTGCTGTTCCTCGCCGTACTGTTGGCGCTTTCCTACCCGCTCGGCATCTATCTTGCCAAGCTCGCGGAAGCGCAACCCGTGCGCGGCCTTGGCTGGCTGCACAAGCTGGAATCGCTGCTCTACCGCGCAGCCGGCATCAAGGAAAGCGACGAGCAAACCTGGAAAAGCTATACCGCGGCCTTGATCGCGTTCAATACGCTCGGCGCGGTGGTCGTCTACCTGCTGCAACGGATCCAGGCCTGGCTGCCGCTGAATCCGCAAAACCTGCCCAACGTCGGCCCCGATTCCTCTTTCAATACCGCACTCAGCTTCGTCACCAACACCAACTGGCAATCCTACACGCCCGAGTCGACGATGAGCTATCTGACCCAGATGCTGGCGCTGACGGGGCAGAATTTCTTCTCGGCCGCCACCGGCATCGCGGTCGTGTTCGCGCTGATTCGCGGCTTTTCGCGCAAGAGCGCGGGTTCGATCGGCAACTTCTGGGTCGATACGACGCGCTCGACCTTGTACCTGCTTCTGCCGCTGTCCGCGGTTTTTGCGGTGTTCCTGATGAGCCAGGGCGTGCTGCAGAATGTCGACGGCTACAAGGATGTCAATCTGGTCGAGCCGGTCACCTATACGCAACCCAAACTCGGCCCCGACGGGCAACCCTTGAAGGATGCGCAAGGCAATCCGGTCACGGAGACGCTGACGGCCAAGACACAAACCCTGGCCATGGGGCCGGTCGCATCGCAGGAAGCCATCAAGATGCTGGGTACCAACGGCGGCGGCTTCTTCAATGCCAATTCGTCCCATCCGTTTGAAAATCCGACGCCACTGTCGAATTTCTTCCAGATGATCGCCATCTTCATCATTCCGGCAGGCTTGTGCTTTGCCTTCGGCAGGATGGTCGGCGACAGGCGCCAGGGTTGGGCCATTCTCGGCGCGATGACGTTGATCTTCGTCGTCATGGCCGGCCTTCTCTCCGTCGCCGAACAGCAAGCCAATCCGGCCTTGGCCGGGCTCGGTGTCGACCAGGGCATGAGCGCGCTGCAGGCCGGCGGCAACATGGAAGGCAAGGAGGCACGCTTCGGCATCGCCGCATCGAGCCTGTTCGCCACCGTCACCACGGGCGCGTCATGCGGCGCCGTCAACTCCATGCACGATTCCTTCATGCCCTTGGGCGGCATGGTGCCCATGGTCTTGATCCAGCTGAGCGAAGTGGTGTTCGGCGGTGTCGGCACCGGGCTGTACACGATGTTGATCTACGCCGTGTTGGCGGTATTCATCGCCGGTTTGATGATAGGCCGCACCCCGGAATACCTGGGGAAAAAGATTCAGTCCTACGAGATGAAGATGGTATCGATTGCCTTGCTCGTCACACCCTTGCTGATTCTCGGGGGCGCGGCCGTCGCCGTCATGAGCGATGCGGGCAAGGCCGGCATTTCCTTCGCCGGCCCGCACGGCTTTTCGCAAGCGATCTATGCTCTGTCTTCGGCGGCGAACAACAACGGCAGCGCCTTCATGGGCCTCTCGGCCAATACGCCGTTCTACAACATCCTGCTGGCCTTCGTAATGTGGTTCGGCCGCTTCTCGGTCATCGTGCCGGTACTGGCCATCGCCGGCTCGCTGGCGGCCAAGAAGCGTCTGCCCGTCACGGGCGGCACCATGCCCACGCACGGCATGCTGTTCGTCTCGCTCCTGGTCGGCACCGTGCTGCTGATCGGCGTGTTGAACTACGTCCCCGCCCTGGCGCTCGGTCCCATCGCCGAACATCTGCAACTGTTTTCCCATTGAAAGAACAATCCATGTCACGCCAACGTTTGACCTTGTTCGATTCGACCCTGGTCGGCCCGGCTATCGCCGATTCATTCAAAAAACTCGACCCGCGCGTGCAATTGCGCAGCCCGGTCATGTTCGTGGTCTATGTCGGCAGCATCATCACGACGCTGCTTTACCTTCAGGCCCAATTCCGGCTTGGGGGCGCGGGTGAGGCCGCTCCCGGCTTCATCCTGGCTACCTCGGTCTGGCTTTGGTTCACGGTGCTGTTCGCCAATTTTGCCGAAGCGCTGGCCGAGGGGCGCAGCAAGGCCCAGGCCGCGTCGTTGCGCGCCTTGAAACAGACTGTCGACGCCAAGAAGCTTGAGGCGCCGCGCCACGGCGCCGCGTGGAAAGTCGTCCCCGCCACCACTCTGCGCAAGGGTGACGCCGTGCTGGTCGAGGCCGGCGATGTGATCCCTGTGGACGGCGATGTCATCGAAGGCGTCGCCTCGGTCGACGAGAGCGCCATCACCGGCGAATCGGCGCCCGTGATCCGCGAATCGGGCGGCGATTTTTCTTCCGTCACGGGCGGCACGCGCGTACTGTCGGACTGGCTGGTGGTGCGTGCCACCGTCAATCCGGGCGAGGCGTTCATCGACCGCATGATCGCCATGGTGGAAGGCGCCAAGCGCAAAAAGACGCCGAACGAGATCGCCCTGACCATTTTGCTGGTCGCCCTGACCATCATCTTCCTGCTGGTCACGGTGACGCTGCTGCCGTTTTCGCTGTATAGCGTCGGTGCGGCCAAGGCCGGTTCGCCGATCACGATCACGGTCTTGATCGCGCTACTGGTCTGCCTGATTCCGACCACCATAGGCGGCCTGCTCTCAGCCATCGGCGTGGCCGGCATGAGCCGCATGATGCAAGCCAACGTGATTGCCACGTCGGGCCGCGCCGTCGAAGCCGCCGGCGACGTCGACGTCCTGTTGCTGGACAAGACCGGGACGATCACACTGGGCAACCGCCAGGCCTCCGCCTTCATACCGGCACCCGGCGTCACCGAACAGCAATTGGCCGACGCGGCGCAACTCGCCTCTTTGGCCGACGAAACGCCTGAAGGCCGCAGCATTGCCGTGCTGGCCAAGCAGCGCTTCAATATCCGCGAGCGCGACATGGGTTCCCTGCATGCGGTGTTCGTGCCTTTCACGGCACAGACGCGCATGAGCGGCATCGACATCGGCGGACGTGCCGTGCGCAAGGGCGCAGCCGATTCGATGCGCAAGTTCGCCGAATCGCTGGGCAAGCCCTATCCGTCCGAGGTGGCGCAAGCGGTAGACGACATCGCGCGCCGCGGCGGCACCCCGCTGGTGGTGGTCGACGACGGCCGGGTCATGGGGGCGGTGGAATTGAAAGACATCGTCAAGGGCGGTATCAAGGAACGCTTCGCCGAACTGCGCCGCATGGGCATCAAGACGGTCATGATCACGGGCGACAACAAGCTGACCGCCGCCGCCATCGCCGCCGAAGCCGGCGTCGACGACTTCCTCGCCGAAGCGACGCCGGAAGACAAACTGAAGCTGATCCGCAGCTATCAGGCGGAAGGCCGCCTGGTCGCCATGACCGGCGACGGCACCAATGACGCCCCCGCACTGGCGCAGGCCGACGTCGCCGTGGCGATGAATTCCGGTACGCAGGCAGCCAAGGAGGCCGGCAACATGGTCGACCTCGATTCAAACCCGACCAAGCTGCTTGAAATCGTCGAGATCGGCAAGCAGATGCTGATGACGCGCGGTTCCCTGACCACCTTTTCGATTGCCAACGACCTGGCCAAGTATTTCGCCATCATCCCGGCTGCGTTCGTGGCGACTTATCCGCAATTAAGGGCGCTCGACATCATGCATCTGGCCAGCCCGTCCTCGGCCATCATGTCGGCGGTGATCTTCAATGCGCTGATCATCGTCTTCCTGATCCCGCTGGCCCTGAAGGGTGTCAAGTACCGCGCCATCGGCGCCGATGCGCTATTGCAGCGCAATCTGCTGATTTACGGCCTGGACGGCATCATGCTGCCCTTCGTCGGCATCAAGGCGATCGATTTGATTCTCGCCGCATTGCATCTCGTCTAGGAAATACCATGTCAAGCATATTGCGTCCCGCCCTCGTCCTGTTCGCCGCCCTCACCCTGGTCTGCTGCGTGCTCTATCCCTTTGCCATGACCGGCATCGGCGCGGCCCTGTTCCCGCACCAGGTATCGGGCAGCCTGTTGCCCGACAACCGGGGATCAACCCTGATCGGTCAGGAATTCAGTTCGCCCAGGTATTTCTGGGGCCGCCTCTCGGCCACTTCGCCCATGCCGTACAACGCGGTCAACTCGGGTGGTTCGAACAACGCGCCGAGCAATCCCGCCCTGGTCGATGAAGTCAAAGGACGCATCGCGGCGTTGAGGGCCGCCGATCCCGCCAACCAGGCTCCGATTCCCATCGACCTTGTGACGTCTTCCGCCAGCGGCCTCGATCCGGAAATCAGCCTCGCCGCGGCTTACTATCAGGCGGCGCGCGTGGCCCAGGCACGCAGGCTTGACGTCGCGCAGGTACGCGGCATGATCGCAAGGATGGCGACGCCGCAGTATTTCGGTTTTTTCGGCGAGGCGCGCGTCAATGTTCTGGCACTC
>DASVYZ010000745.1:0-1919 GCA_036391935.1 Burkholderiaceae bacterium
GAAGTCGGCCTCGATGCGGAAAGCCCGCGCGTACGGAAATGGATTGCACTGGCACAGGCGCTCAAGGGTTTTCCGCGCCATCTCTCGCAGCATGTCGGCGGCTTCGTGATTTCACGCGGGCGGCTGGACCGCCTGGTGCCGATCGAGAACGCGCGCATGGAAGAGCGCAGCGTGATCCAGTGGGACAAGGACGACATCGACGCGCTCGGCCTGATGAAGGTCGACGTGCTGGCGCTGGGCATGCTTTCGGCGATCCGCCGCGCGCTCGACTGCGTGGCGCAAAAGCGCGGCCGGCCGTTCGAACTGACCGACGTGCCGCCCGAGGACCCGGCGACCTACGCCATGCTCCGCAAGGCCGACAGCCTCGGCGTGTTCCAGGTCGAGTCGCGCGCCCAGATGGCGATGCTGCCGCGCCTGGCGCCGCGGCGCTTCTACGACCTGGTGATCGAGGTGGCGATCGTGCGGCCGGGGCCGATACAGGGCGACATGGTGCATCCCTATCTGCAACGGCGCCAAGGGAAGGAAAAAGTGGATTACTACAGTCCGGAGCTTGAAGTTGTCATGAAACGCACGCTGGGCGTACCCATCTTCCAGGAACAGGTCATGCAGATCGCCATGGTGGCGGCCGGTTTTTCCGGCGGCGAAGCCGATGACCTGCGCCGCTCGATGGCGGGATGGAAGCGTAAGGGCGGCTTGCACAAGTACTACGAAAAAACCACCCAAGGCATGGCCGAGCGCGGCTATCCCGAGGAATTCGCCGACCGCATCTGCAAGCAAATCCAGGGCTTTGGCGAATATGGTTTCCCCGAGTCCCATGCTGCCAGCTTCGCGTTGCTGGTTTATATCTCGGCCTGGATCAAGCATTACGAGCCGGCGGCCTTCCTTGCTTGCCTGCTCAACTCCCAGCCCATGGGATTTTATTCGGCTGCGCAATTGGTGCTGGATGCGAAACGGCACGGTGTCGAGGTCAGGCCGCCCGACGTCGTCGTCAGCGACTGGGAATGCACGCTCGAAGAAACATCGCAGAGTCTGCAAGAGCGAAGGCAGGGCCAGCCGGCTGTGCGCCTGGGCTTGCGCCAATTGAAAGGCTTGAACGAAGGCGCGGCCGAGCGCATTGCCGAAGTGCGCGCCATCCAGGCGTTCGACAGCGTGGAGGACTTGCGCCGCCGCGCCGAATTGACGGTCGAAGATTTGCATGCGCTGGCGCGCGCCGATGCCCTGGCGACGCTTTCCGGCAACCGGCGCCAAGCCGCCTGGCAGGTGGCCGGCATGCATGCCATGCCGGCCCTGCTCAAGGATGCGCCCATCGAAGAGGCGGCAATCACGATACCAGCGCCATCGGAAGGGCAGGAAATTCTGTCCGACTATGCCAACCTGGGCCTGACGCTGCGGCGCCATCCCCTTGCCTTGCTGCGCGAACGTTTGCGCAAGATGCGATTGAAGAGTGCCGCGGAATTGCATGCCGCGCCGGCTCACCAGGCTGCGCGCGCCTGCGGCCTGGTCACGATGCGCCAGCGGCCTTATACCGCCAAGGGCACGCTATTCGTTACGCTGGAAGACGAGACCGGCAACATCAACGTGATCGTCTGGCCGGCCTTGTTCGAACGGCAGCGCAAGCAGATATTGAATGCACGCCTGATGGCGGTCTACGGCAGCTGGCAGCGCGAAGGCGAGGTCACCCACCTGGTGGCGCAGCATATCGTCGATCATAGCGATTTACTGGGTACGCTCACGATACAGGAGAGAAACTTCCATTGAGTCGCATCATCGAGTCGCACCGATATTGCAAAATAACCTGCAGTATCGGGTGCCGGCCCCGTACTATAGGTTAAGATGAGGCCTCTACGTCATATCATCCGCGAACGAGCCGATGAAACGAATCGCCAGTCTGATCTGCTGTCTGCTTTTCATCTCCGCGC
>DASVYZ010000746.1:0-3859 GCA_036391935.1 Burkholderiaceae bacterium
CCAACCGCTATTGCAAAATAGATGCGCCATATTTTCAAGACCAATGATTAAGATCAGAAAAATATGCTTCACTTGGCAGCAAGTTTGCGCTTCCGGCGACACCTGATGCCGCTAGAATGACGACCTTGCAGCTCCAACAAAGCTAACCCGTATCGATAGATCGCGACATCGTCGAAACCAACCGCCTACGCCAGAAAGGCGCAGCATGCCAACGCCGCTCCGCCCCATACCATTGCCCAAGATGCGCCCGATACGCTGCGGCGATGCAATCAATCTCTTCCGCATACCCGGCCCATGCATGAACATCGCCCGCAATGCCGCGATGGCAAGCCTCCGCCGCGCAAAGCCCTGTATATAGCGCATGGAACAATCCCTGCGCCGAGAGCGAATCGAACGACAGGGCGGCGTCGCCGACCGCGAGCCAGCCCGGCCCGGATGCCGGCACGGTTGCCGAAGAATGCGCTGCGGTAATCCGGATTGCCGAGTCGGGGGTGAATTGCGCACGCGCCAGCTCCAGGCCCAGTCCCGGCAACCCGGCCGCTTGTTCATGCAACCATGTGTCGCGGCGCGCGGCCCTGGCGGCGGGCAGGTCGGCGTCGGTATGGAAGGCGAGCACGCGGCGGCGGTTCGGCAGCGGTGCGCTGTACCACCAGCCGTTTTCCTCCGATTCGACATGCGATAGCTGCGCGGTAGCGCAACGGTCGCTTCCGTAGAGCCATGCGCAAACCAGTTTGTCTGCCCGGCAGCGCCTGGCGCCGAGTTGGCGCGCCACGGTGGCGTTGCGGCCGGAGGCGTCGATCAGGGCGCGGGCTGCCACGCGCAGGCTGCCTTGGCTGCCTTGCAGTTGCGCTTCCCACCCGTCTCCCTTGGGCGAGATCGCGCTGACCTGGGTGCCATGGAGCACGGACGCGCCGCGATGCCGGGCGTGCGCGCATAGCCAGGATTCGAATCGCGCCCGGTCCAAATGCCAGCCGTGCCCATCGGGGTCGCGCAGGTAATCGTGATACAGGGATTCGCCGGCGCCGCCCCACAAGGAACGGGTGCCGTGGTTCGGTGCATGCCCTTGCGCGAGAAAGTCTTCCCATAGCCCCATGTCGGCCAGCAGGCGGCGCGCCGCCGGTGCGAGCGATTCGCCGATGCGCTGGCGCGGCGCGGTCTCGCGCTCGACCAGCAGGACGCGCAGGTGCGGCGCCAGATTGAGCGCCGCCGTGGCGCCGGCCGGGCCGGCACCGACGATCAGCACGTCGGCTTGAATCATCGCCGTCGTCTCCAACATGGCGCCGATGGGCCGCTCAGCCTACCGTGCGCCTGCGGCTGCCGAGGTGGCGCGCTTTCTCGATTGCCTCGATATCGATGTCTTCGAATTCCTCGGGCACGGCGGCCGCGTGCAGCAGCCCTTCCTTGGCTTTAGGCTTGGGAAGCTCTTCGACTTCCATGACGGGCGGCAGGCGCAACCCGTCTTTCGGGCCTTCGCGCACTTCGACGACACCCATTTGCGAGATATCGGCGATCATGCTGTTGATCTGTTCTTCGTAGCTGACGTTGCCGAGCGGGCGAATCCAGGCCGCGCGCTGGGCGAATGCGCGCAGGCGCTCTTCCTTCGGCTTCGATTCGTCGATCACGATCTCGTAATTGTGGCGGCTCAATACCTGGTTCGGCACGCGCGCCGGCCAGAAGGTCGGCACGTAGGGGTCGTAGCTCTTTTGATAGCCGCTGCGGCAGCTTGCCGTGTCGGTCTGCCAGGGCACGGCCATCCAGCGGCTGATACCGCCGGCGATCTGGGCGCCGCAGGTGCTCGAATAATTATCCGGGGTCAGCACGCCGCCGTAGTCCGGCTCGACCCAGCCCGGCGGCCGGTGCGCCAGGCGGAAAGGGGCCATGTACATGGTCTTTTGCCGCATCGGCCAGGTCATTTCGCAGCCGGGGTGGAAGGCATCGGCCAGGCAGAATTCCATGGCTGCGCGCGTCAGGGTATCGGGCTGCTGGGCGAGCGGGACATCTTCGATGCGCTGCGGCGGCTCGGCGTCGGGCCGATAGTCGGCGATGAACTTGCCATCGGCCCATTGTTCGAGGAATTTCAACTGCAGCGTGGAAAGCGCTGCGTTTTGCTCCGGCGTTTCGGCCGGCGGGATGGCCATGGCGTCGCCATACAGCCAGGGCCAGGGTGACGGCGCCCAGGCATCGCGCTTGAAGTTGCGGAACTGGTTGTACAGCGTGCGCCGCCATTCCTTCAATTCTTCCGCCGGGTTGGCCAGCCGCGCCATCCATTCCGCCTGGCTGAAAGGCGTGGTGCCGCCCCAGCCGAATGCGGCAGCGAAGCCGGCGTTGACCCATTGCAGGCGCGACAGGCGCTCGAAGATCGGGCGGATGTCGTCCTGGAAGGAAGGGCTGGCCGGCGCGGCGAGCTTGCCTTCGCTGACGAACAGGTCGCGCATCAAGTCCCACATCGTGCGCACGGACTTTTGCTGCGGCGCGTAGTTCGGCGGCGCGACCACCACCCAGGCGGGGATGACCGGCACTTCCCTGCCGCCGACGCGCACGCTCGCACCGACCGGGCCGTCCGCCACGTCGTCGTACCAGCCCTCGTTGTTGGCGAAGGTGATGGCGCGCGCGCCGTTATAGGATGCCGATTTACCGTGTGCGCCGAGCACGATCAGGCGGCCCTGCGCGTCGGTGCGCAGTTCGCCCAGATAGACTTCCTCTCCCATGAAGCGGCCGTTGGCGAATTGGTAGGGTGTGCCGCTTTGCTCGCAACCGGATATCTTGCGTTCCCCCGGCGTGATCGACAGCACCGAACGATCCGCGACCGCCATGTTGCGCAGGAACGAAGGCGGGGCGCTGGCGGCATCGGGGATGTCGAGCGCGATCTGGAACTGGTACCAGGCCGCCTTGGTGTTGGCCAAGGTCACGCGCCACTCGATGTCGGCATTATCGGCCGTCAGTTCGGCCACCACTTCACCCGCTGCGTTATAGCCGTAGAGGCGGAAACGCGCAGCCTCGCGCTTGAGCTTGCCCAGGTCGTCGCGATAGGCGCCGGGCGGGAGCGGATGCGGATCGGGCACCTCGGGCCCGAGATAGAAGCCGTCTTCGCTGTTGCCGACGCGGGCGATGCCGATGGGAGGATAAATCTCGGCCTTGACGATCGCGGTGTCCTGGGGAGTGGTCATGAGCGGGCGCTCCATGGTGGGGTAAAGGGAATATTGCACCAAAGAATATATCTTTGCCTCAACGTGATGTCATCCTGTCATTTCTATCAGTTGAATTCCAACCTCCCCCATGCAACCATCCGCAAGCCGTACCCGCCGCCGATTACCTTGGGAGGAATACCGATGCGTGCAGGACAAATCAGGCGCCACCTGGGCGCCTTGGGATCGCCTTTGCCGCAAACGGCAAAGGCCACGCAAACGCCGGCGCCGGCCGGCCTATTGCATAAAGCGAAGCCCGCCCGGCCGGTGAACCTGGAATTCTCACCGCGCGACTACATCACTTACCTGCTGTCGATCGATGCCGAGATCGAGCATTGCCTGATGGTGCAATACCTGTATGCGGCCTATTCGCTCGGCGGGCCGCAGGTGCCGGCCGAGTTCCGCGACGCCGTGCGCGACTGGCAGGAAGTGATCCTGGGCATTGCCAAGGAAGAGATGGGCCACTTGATCTCGGTGCAGAATGTGCTGCGCGTGATCGGCGCACCGCTGCATTTCGAGCGCGAAGACTATCCCTGGGACGCGCCTTTCTACCCATTCCCGTTCACGCTGGAGCCGCTGACGCTCGATTCGCTGGCGAAATACGTCTATGCCGAGTCGCCCGTGGGTTGGGATGGCGGAGAACTCGGCGATGAAATCCGCGCGCGCGTCCATGC
>DASVYZ010000747.1:0-3121 GCA_036391935.1 Burkholderiaceae bacterium
GTTCGGTGCGACGTCAGCCAGCGTAGCAGGGTTGGCCGGGTTGGGCGCGACTTCGGAGCGGCCGCTCTTGGCGGCGCCGCCGAGCTTGCCCTTCCAGCTCCACCAGCACTCGTCGCCGCCGGAAACAAACGGCGTGCCGCCTTGGCCGTTCAAGATACTGGTCCAATCCTCGCCCGTCAGCGCAATGTTTTCCTGGCTGTGGGCATAGACCATGGAACAGAAGTTCAGGCAGTCGTTGCCCTGCCAGCGCGCACGCACGAGTTTGCCGTTTTTGCCGCAATCGTAGTCGCCATGCTTGGCATAGTCGGACGGGTTATTGCTGAACCAGACTTGCGCACCGGCTTGCAGGTGCACATGCACGTTGGACAACAGCACGATGGGCCCCGCGCACAGCCAGTTGCCGGCCGGGATCAGCACGCGGCCGCCGCCGGCCTTGTGGCAGGCGGCGATCGCGGCGGCGATCGCCGGGTAGCAATCATGCGCGCCGGCAACCGGGGCGTCGAGTTCGGCCTTGTCATGCAGGCTAAGCCAGCCGGCGCGCTTTTCCAGCTTGCAGGTCCGGGCGCCGTAGACGGTGATGGGGAAGTCTTCGTCGCGAAAAGCAGGCATGCGCGACAGGCGCGCCGCGATGTCCTGTGCTCGCTGCCATGGATCGTCCGAAGCTGCGGCGGACGCGGAAGCCGCCGGGGTCGCCTGCGTTGAGAATGCGGCAAAGCTCATGCCGCCGGCCAGCGAGATGCCGGCCGCCGACACAGTGTGCATGAATTGCCGGCGTCGGCGCGAAAAGGCGTGACTCATTGTTTCGGCTCCCGCTGGATCAGAAGAACTTGTAGGTGGCCGACACGATGTAGGCACGGCCCACCGCGCTCGCATAATCGAGCAGGATGCCCGTAGCTTGGGAGTTGGTTTCAGGCGGCGGAGCGTTGAATACATTGCTGATACCTGCCGACAATACGAGGTTCTTGATGCCAGTATACGTCGTCGTGATGCTGGTCACCGAGTAGGAGGAAATGTCGCGGTAGTACTGCGAAGTCACGGCCGAATTCTGGTCGTGATAGCCCGACTGGTAGTTTTCCGACAATACCGTGTTCCAATTGCCGTACAGCCAGGACAGCATGGCATTGTGCTTCCAGCGGAAGGTCAGGAGCGGGTTGTTGCTGTAAGTGCCCAGCGTCACGCCGCCGAACCGGCCGACGTTGCTGGTCCAGGGCGCGCTCGGCATGGTTTGCTGTTCATACCTGTTGGTGTAGGTGCCGCGCAGGTCGAACAGGAACTTGCCCGCCGTCGTCTGCGGCGACTTGTAAAGCAAATCGACGTCTTCGCCGCTGGTGTTCGTGCCGCCGAGGTTTTGCGTATCTTCATTGATGTAGGCAAGCAAGCCGTTGGGATTGCGCACGAAATTGGCTGCGTATAGCGTCGGGTTCTGGAAGATCGCCGTTTCCGACAGGCTGCCCAGCGTGTCGCGCAATTCGATGTGCCAGTAGTCCATCGTCAGCGAGAAGGACTTGACCGGTTCAAACACGAAACCCATGGTGAAGTTTTTCGACTTTTCCGGCTCCAGGTTGGGGTTGCTGCCGGTTTGCACCGGTTGCTTGATGTTGCACACCTGGCCCGAGGTGATGCCGGCGGCCAGCGCGGCGGCCGTGATCGTGCCCGTGCCCGGCGCGCCGGTGCCGGGGCAGAGCAGCGGATCGTCCCACTTGGCCGAAGTGGTGGTGGTGGCGCCGGCCAGGCGGTAGCCGTACATGTCGATCAGGCTCGGTGCGCGGAAGCCCGTGTTGTACGAGGTGCGCAGCACCAGCATATCGGTCGGCTGGTAGCGCAGCGAGAGCTTGGGATTGACCGAAGAACCGATGTCGCTATAGTCGTCGGCGCGAATGGCGAAATCGAGGTCGACTTGCCTGGTCATCGGCATGTCGACTTCGCCGAACAGCGAAGCGATGTTGCGCGAGGCATGCACGTCGTAGGGCTGGCGGCCGTTGTAGGGAATGTTGATATTGTTCTGGGGCGAGTTGTCGTGCATCGTATCGTGATGGAACGAGGTGCCGAGGTTCACCGCCAGCGCGCCGCCGGAGAGTTGCATTAAATCGTGCGAAGCCGAGAAATCGATCGAATCGAAGCCCGAAGTCGTATCGCGCAGATTCTGGCCGTTTTCGGAGATGCCGGCCAGGTAAGCCGCGCCGGCCGCGTTCTGTGCTCCGAACGGGTTGATGGTGCCATTCAACACGCCGGCATCGAGCGCCGGGCCGTTGAGGTAGCCGCTCAAGGTCTTGTCCGTGCGCTCGTCGTGTGCAGCGACCAGATTGGCCTTGAAATCCCAGCCATGGAACTGCCCGACATCGGACACCAGCAAGCGCGAATTGGCTTGCGTATCCTTGTAGGTTGCGCCGCCTTGCGCATCGTCTTGCCATTCCAGCGTCAGCGGCTGACCCGTCACACCCTTGACTTTCGGCACGCCGGCGCTGCCGCCGGGGTAGTAGGGCGAAGACGACGTGATAATCATCGCCGGGGCCGGGCCGCCGCCCGGTGGCGGCGTGAAGCCGACGCTGGTGCTGGCTGCGCCCCTGGGCTCGATGCGCGATTCGTTGCCGTAGGAGATTTCCATCGACAGTGTGTTGTCGTTGCTGAGCTTCAGTTGGCCGTTGCTGAAGAAGGTCAACTGTTGCGATTCGGGGAACAGCACACCGTAGAGCTGCGTATTGTTGTTCTGGCAGGTGTTTTTGGCGGCCGGTGTCGAGTACGGCGGCAGGCAGGTGCTGCCGTAGGGATTGCCCGCCGCCGAGCTGGGCGAAATGATGTTGGCCGGCCAGGCATAGCCGCCCGAACCGGCAGCCTTGTTGCCCGGGCCGATGCCGAGCGAATTCAATTCGGCGGTGTTGACCCAATCCGGGCGCGCCGAGTAGGGCAGGGCGGTTTGCTTGTGCGCATCGAGCGTGGCGTACAGGCTCCAGCCGTCTGCTTCCAGATTGCCCTTGCCGCCGATGATGGAGAAACGCCCTTCGTGTGCGCCGCCGCTTTGCTGGGGGGAGACGCCCTGCACCGTGACGGCTGCGCCGTCATGGGTCTTCTTGGTGATGAAGTTGACCACCCCGGCGATCGCATCCGAGCCATACAGCGAAGA
>DASVYZ010000748.1:0-1954 GCA_036391935.1 Burkholderiaceae bacterium
CGTCTACTCCGAAGGCAAGTCGGAAATCATCGTCGGCCAGGCCTTGAAGGATTTGAAGGTGGCGCGCGACAGCGTGGTCGTGGCGACCAAGTTCTTCGGCCAGACCGGCTCGAACGGCGCCAATGCGCGCGGCGGCACGCGCTACCACGTCATGAACGCGGCCGAAGCAAGCTTGAAGCGGCTGCAGCTCGACCATATCGACTTATACCAGATGCACGGCTTCGACCCGGCCACGCCGATCGAGGAAACGCTGCGCGCACTGGAAACCCTGGTGCAGCGCGGCGACGTGCGCTATGTCGGCGTCTCCAACTGGGGCGCCTGGCAGATCATGAAGGCACTCGGCATATCGGAGCGGCTGGGCATCGCGCGCGTCGAATCGCTGCAAGCCTATTACACCGTAGCCGGGCGCGACCTCGAACGTGAAATCGTGCCGCTGCTGAAGAGCGAAAACGTCGGCTTGATGGTATGGAGCCCGCTGGCCGGCGGGTTCCTCAGCGGCAAATACACGCGCGAGAGCAAACCGAGCGATGGCAGCCGCCGCACCGCTTTCGACTTCCCGCCGGTGGAAGTGGAACGCGCTTACGATTGCATCGACGTGATGCGCGGCATTGCCGAAGCGAAGAAGGTATCCGTTGCGCAAATCGCCCTGGCCTGGCTGCTGCACCAGAGCGCCGTCACCACGGTCATCATCGGCGCCAAGCGGGTCGATCAACTGGACGACAACATTGCCGCGACCAAGGTCAGGCTGTCGAAGGAAGAGCTTGCCCTGATCGACAAAGCGAGCGCCCTGCCCAGGGAATACCCGGGCTGGATGTTCGAGCGCCAGGGCGGCTATCGCTTGGAGCAACTGAACGCTTCCAAAGTTTGAGCTATGATTCCCGCATCGCCCGCGCTGCCCCGGCGCGGACCTTGCATAAGGAATCTCCATGAAATACCTGCATACGATGGTGCGCGTCACCGATTTGGACGCTTCGCTACGCTTTTACCGCGATGCGCTGGGCCTGGAAGTCTTGCGCCAGCGCGAACACGAACAGGGCCGTTTCACGCTGGTGTTCCTCGCGGCGCCGGGCGATACGGACGCCCAAGTTGAACTGACCTACAACTGGGACCCGGAAACCTATACCGGTGGGCGCAACTTCGGCCACCTGGCTTATCGCGTCGACGACATCTATGCAACTTGCCACCGCTTGCAGGAACACGGTGTAACGATCAACCGCCCGCCGCGTGATGGGCATATGGCGTTCGTGCGTTCGCCGGACAATATTTCGATTGAATTGCTGCAGGCGGGCGAGCCGTTGGAGCCTGCTGAGCCGTGGAAGTCGATGGGGAATACCGGTAGTTGGTGAAATTCCCGATGTGGGTGGAAAAGCCAGGCGCATTCCGCCAGGTGCGTCAAAAAGCGCTCCTTATGCGCTTGGTGGAATGCGCTTCGCTTTTCCTCCCTGCATTCTTATGCCTTATTTACCAGCGGCGCGCGCCGCCGTCATCTCGATTTCAATCAATCCGCCCGGCATAGGCAGGCCCGCCACCTGCACCGCCGTGCGCACCGGCTTGTTCGGCTGCGCAGCCGTGCCGAAGAACTGCCCATAGGCCGCATTCAAGCCGGCAAAGTCCATCTTGCCGTCCAGCTTGGGATCACCGACAAGGAACACGTTGACCTTGACCACGTCGCCCATGCTCAAGCCTTCATTGGCCAGCAATTTCTCGAATTTCTTGAGGATGGACGCGGCCTGGGTCTTGGTATCGCCGTAGGCTTCGGCCGTGCCCTTGGGCGCGTCGGGATTGGCTACGTCGGCCAGGTTGCCGCTGAAGAAAACCAATGTGGAACCAGCCGGGACGGCAACGGCCGTGGCCAGCGGCAAGGTCGAATTCGGATTGGTGGTGCGCTTGATTTCCTGTGCCTGCGCGCCAACAGCAAACATCAAGGCCAAGGCGAACATACCGGCAAATCTGC
>DASVYZ010000749.1:0-5201 GCA_036391935.1 Burkholderiaceae bacterium
CGCAGGATCGCTTGCTGGCGGGATATCAGGCACAAGGCGGACCGGTATTTTTTGCCAGCAGCGGCGACACCGGCTACAGCGCGACGGCACAATACCCGGCCGCTTCGCCCTTCGTAACCTCGGTAGGCGGCACGCGCATCACAGCCGTGCCCTGGACATCCCCAGTAAGCGAAATCGCCTGGCAATATTCCAGCGGCGGCCCCAGCCTCTATGCCGCCATGCCGGCCTGGCAAAGCGCCTTGCTGTCGAACAGCAGCATCGCGGCCAACGGCGGCAAGCGCGCCACACCCGACGTTTCCGCCGTCGCCGACGCGCAATACAGCGCGGTATCGACTTACTACAAGAATGCCTGGTCCATGGCCGGCGGCACCAGCGTGGCCGCACCGGTCTGGGCCGGCATCGGCGCGCTGTTCGGGCAATACCTGGGCAACAAGGGTTCGTCGCTGGCTGGATTGACGAGTACGACGCCTGGCGGCTTCAACGGATTGATCTATCAAGCCAAGACCACGCTGGGCGCGACGGCGGGGTTTTACGATGTGGCTTCCGGATCGAACAATTTGACGCTTTCGCCCTGCGCCATTTGCAGCGCCACGAGCGGGTATGACGATGTGACAGGATTGGGTGCGCCGAACGTGTCGGCTTTGTTTTCCAATTTTTAGCTTCGCCTGTCGTTCGCAACGTCATGGAACTTGCTGAAATCGATCGCCCATTTTCCGGATTCGGGTTCGAACAGGATGTCGGCGTAATGGCTGCCGAAAACGATGTCGTCCGGCTCATACAGCTCGCGCGCATGCACGGTGTCGTTGAGCGTTTCATCCTGGCCGGTGATGGCGACGTGGAATACGGCATCATCCAGCACGAGGTCTTCCGCGGTCTTGTTATGCAGCGGGCTGGTTTCGTCAATGCGATGCATGATGGTCCAAGACAGGGCAAAGGCGCTGCTGCGGTCGCGATCCAGCTTGAGATCGTAAACGCGGTAGAACAATTCCCCCTCAAGCGTGCGTTCGCGCCGGATCAGCGTCACGCGCACCGAGGCTTCAAGAATCATGTTGTTGCGCTCGTTGGCTACGCGCACCATCAAGGTCGGCGTGCCGTTGAACATGGTCACCACCATGTGGCGGGCAAACAGGACGCGTGCCGTCGGGCGCGAAAACCGCGCGAACATCAGTCCTGTCATCACCGCCGTCACCAGCATGCCGAGCACGATTTCTGTCGAGGCCACGAGGTGCCCATAGATCGAGCCGGGGCTCATTACGCCATAGCCCACGGTAGCCAGCGTCTCGATGGAAAAGAAGAACAAGTCGGCGAACGAGCCGGGCCGCGTATTGACGATCGTCCCCGGCACGATCCAGTACAGCGTGGCGAACAGCAGATTGACGACGAGATAAATACAGACGACCAGCAGGAAAAAGCGCGGCCACGACAGCCGCAACACCGTGTGGTAGGTGTCGCTCCAGTGCCAGCGTTGTTCGATGCCGATGCGCGACACGGCATTGCGTTCGAAACGCGTAGCCCTGCGCCTGGCGCCGACCAGTGCGTCGTTGCGGGAGCGGCGGTCGTCGGACACGTCAGTCGTCTTCCGCCGGATCCATGTCGGGGAACAGCACCTCGGTAAAGCCGAACTTCGTGAAATCGGTAATGCGCATCGGGTACAGCTTGCCGTCGAGATGATCGCATTCATGCTGCACCACGCGGGCATGGAAGCCGTCCACCGTGCGGTCGATCTCGCGGCCGAACTGGTCGACACCGCGATAGCGCAAGCCGGTATAGCGCGGCACGAGGCCGCGCATGCCGGGAACGGAAAGACAGCCCTCCCAGCCATCCTCTTTCTCTTCCGAGAGCGGTGTCAATTCCGGGTTGATCAGGATGGTCTCCGGCACCGGCGGCGCATCGGGATAACGCTCGCTGTTCTTGAAGCCGAAGATCACCACGCGGAGATTGACGCCTATCTGCGGCGCCGCGAGCCCGACGCCGCCGGCGGCATGCATGCTGTCGAACAAGTCGGCGATCAAGGCATGCAATTGCGGCGTATCGAACTCGCGCACGGGTTCGGCCACACGCAGCAAGCGCGGGTCGCCCATTTTGAGGATGGTGTGGGTTGCCATCAAAAGATCACTGTGCAATCATTGGGCATCGAGGAATTCCGCGAACGCGGCACCGATCTCGGGGTGTTTGCGCCCCATGGCCACAGTCGCCTTGAGATAACCGAGCTTGGAGCCGCAATCGTAGCGCGTGCCTTCGTAGCGGTAAGCCATGACGCGTTCGACTTCCATCAGCGCGGCGATGCCGTCGGTGAGCTGGATTTCGCCTCCCGCACCGCGGCCCAAGCCTTCGAGGAAGCGGAACACGCGATTGGTCAGGATGTAGCGTCCGACCACGGCCAGCGTGGAAGGCGCGTTTTCCGGCGCCGGCTTTTCGACGATGCCTTCGACACGTTCCAGGTTGGCCTGGTAAGGCGTGACGCTGACGATACCGTATTGCTTGGTATCGCTCTTCGGCACTTCCTGCACGGCCAGCATGCTCGATTCTTCACGGTGGAAAATCTCGGTCATTTGCGCCAGCACCGGCAATGTGCCGCGTTCGACATCCATGAAGTCGTCCGCCAGCAAGACTGCGAACGGCTCGTCGCCGACCACTGGCTTGGCGCACAGCACCGCGTGGCCCAGGCCCAGGGGCTCGGATTGGCGGATGTAGATGCAATTGATGTTTTTCGGAATCACGTTGCGCACCAGCTCAAGCAGGGCTTGCTTGTTTGCGGCTTCGAGTTCGGCCTCGAGTTCATAGGCCTTGTCGAAATGGTCTTCGATCGCGCGCTTGTTGCGGCCCGTGATGAAGATCATTTCGGTAATGCCGGCGGCCACCGCCTCTTCGACCGCATACTGGATCAAGGGCTTGTCGACCACCGGGAGCATTTCCTTGGGCTGCGCCTTGGTAGCCGGCAAGAATCGGCTGCCGAGACCGGCAACCGGAAATACTGCTTTCCTGACTTTTCTCATGATGCGTCCGTTAAGTTTTCCAATAATTGATGCAATCCCGCTTCGTCGAGTATGGCAATACCCAACTCTTCGGCCTTGGCTAGTTTGCTCCCTGCTTCCGCACCGGCGACTACGTAGTTGGTTTTCTTGGATACTGAGCCCGACACCTTGCCGCCCCGCTCTTCAATCAATGCCTGCGCTTCGTCGCGCGACAGATTGGGCAGGGCGCCGGTCAGGACAAACGTTTTGCCGAGCAGCGGCCGGGGACGGGTGTTTTCCGTCTCCTGTTCCGGCCAATGGATGCCCGCTGCCCGTAATTGGTGTACCAGCTCGACATTGAGCGGGTCCGAGAAGTAAGCCTTGATCGACTGCGCCACCACGGGGCCGATATCGGCCACTTCGAGCAAGGCGGCTTCCGACGCCTCCATCAAGGCATCGAGGTTGCCGAAATGGCGCGCCAACTCCTTGGCTGTCGATTCGCCGACGTGACGTATGCCGAGCGCGTAAATGAAACGCATCAGCGTCGTCTTCTTCGATTTCTCGAGCGCATTCAGGACGTTTTGCGCGGATTTTTCCGCCATGCGGTCCAGCTCGGCCAGCGAACTCAGGCCGAGCTTGTACAAGTCGGCGGCGGTGGTGACGACGTTGCGGTCGACCAGTTGCTCAACCAACTGATCGCCCAGTCCTTCGATATCCATCGCACGACGCTGCGCAAAGTGCAGCAAGGCGCCCTTGCGCTGCGCGGAACACTTGATCGCGCCGCCGGAGCAGCGCGCCACGGCTTCGTCTTCCGGGCGCACAATGGGCGAACCGCAGATCGGGCAGCTTGCCGGCATGACGAATGCGCGCGCATCGGCCGGACGCGATTCAGGCACGAAGGACAACACTTCGGGAATCACGTCGCCGGCGCGGCGCACGACGACGGTGTCGCCGATGCGAATATCCTTGCGCCGTACCTCATCTTCATTGTGCAAGGTGGCATTGGTCACGGTCACGCCGCCGACGAAGACGGGCTGCAGTCGCGCCACGGGCGTAATGGCGCCCGTGCGTCCGACCTGCACTTCGATATCCTGCAGCACGGTCAGCGCTTCCTCGGCCGGGAATTTATGGGCCAGCGCGAAACGCGGCGCGCGCGACACGAAGCCCAGCTTCAATTGCTGATCCAGCCGGTTGACCTTGTACACCACGCCGTCGATTTCGTAGGGCAGGCTCGGACGCTTTTGCCCGATGCCGCGGAAGAAATCGAGCAAGCCGTGCGCACCGCGCACCACGGCGCGTTCGGCGCAGACCGACAAGCCCAGGGTCTTGTACCAGTCAAGCAAGGCGCTGTGCGACTCGGGCATGTCCATGCCTTCGAGCGTGCCGATGCCGTAGGCGAAAAAACGCAACGTGCGTTTTGCGGTAATGCGGGAATCGAGTTGGCGCAGGCTGCCGGCGGCGGCATTGCGCGGATTGACGGCTTCCTTTTGTCCGGCGGCGCGCTGGCTGGCTTTGAGTTTTTCGAAATCGGCCTTGAACATCAGCACTTCGCCGCGCACGTCGATCACCTCGGGAATCTTGCCGCCGTGCAGGCGCAGCGGAATATCCCTGACCGTGCGGATGTTGGCTGTCACGTTTTCGCCGGTGGCGCCATCGCCGCGCGTGGCAGCCTGCACCAGCAAGCCGTTTTCATAGCGCAGGTTGATGGCCAGTCCGTCAAACTTCAATTCGGTGGCATATTCGACTTCGCCGTCGAGCGTCGCACCGGCGGCGTGCAAGCCTTCACGCACGCGGCGGTCGAAGTTGACGATATCGTCATCGGCGAAGCCGTTGTTCAGCGACAGCATGGGCACCGTATGCTGCACCTCGTCGAATTGCGTCAGCGGCGCGCCGCCGACGCGCTGGGTCGGCGAATCGAAGGAGACCAGCTCCGGATGCACCTGCTCAAGCACCTGCAGCTCGCGGAACAGCTTGTCGTATTCCGCGTCGGGAATCGTCGGCGCGTCAAGCACGTAATAGGAGTGGCTGTGCCGGTTCAATTCCTGCTTGAGCCAAGCGCCGCGTGCCTGCCAGTCCGCCTGATCTGGTGTCGCCGTAGTCATGGGATAAGGAATCCTCTTAGCTGAACAGGCGCAAGGCGCGCGTCGAACCGGCGGGAACGCCGGCGGCTTCCATTTCGTTGCAGAACTCGGCAACCTGGCCGGCGATCTGCTGCAGCGCCTCCTCGGCCAGCGGCTGATTCGAATC
>DASVYZ010000750.1:0-3095 GCA_036391935.1 Burkholderiaceae bacterium
CGCTGGCGGCCGCGCGCGAAGTCGTCAGCCGCCTCAACGTCGCCGGCATTCACTGATTCTTTATCGCCTGCGCCGGGCCATCGGTCCGGCGCGGGCCTGTGTCAACGCGCTGTGCGCATTTTACCCACCCAAACTCAGCAAAAAGGAAAACGGGATATGAACAAACACATCAAGCTGGCCGCAGGTATCGTTGCCCTGGCGGTGTCGGGCCTCGCTTCGGCGCAATTCGGCGGCCTGGGCAAGCTCGGCGGCGGCGGCGATTCGTCGGTTGCGCCGGAAAAGATCGTGGCCGAATACGTCGCGGGCGACCGCAGCGTCTTGAGCGCGCAAGGCAACATGCTGACGGCTGTCGGCTTGAAGGATGAAGGCGCCAAGGCCGCGCTGGAAGCGAAGAACCTGACCGACGGCGCCACCAAGGACAACCTCGAAGAAGCCGGCAAGATCCAGACCGACAGCAGCAAGGCGCTGCAAGACAAGATGAACGACAAGAAGGTCGTGATGGATGCCAACGCCAAGCAGCAATTCGGCCAGGGCTTGCTCGACCTGTCCAAGGGCGTCATCCTGTATGCCGCCATGAAGAAGGATGTGTCCGGCTTCAAGCCCGGCATTTCCTCGCTCGGCGGCTCGGCCCTGGCTGCCGGCTACGTGGTGAAGAGCCTGCCGGGCTCGATGGTCAACCTGGGCACGACGCTCAAGGCTGCCATCACCTTCGCGCAGAACAACAACATCCCCGTGCCCAAGGAAGCCAGCGACGCCACCGCGCTGCTGTAATTCCCCATGCACGCCGACTGCCTGCCTTCGCTTGCCGACGGCAGGCAGTTTTTCATTCAGGAGTGGAAACATGAAACAGTTGTTCGCATTGAGCCTGCTGGCATTGGCCCTGGCAGGCTGCGACAAGACCGGCGGGGCGAACCAGAGCGCGGCACCCGCACCGGCGTCGCCTGCGCCCGCGCCGGCAGCGGCGGCATCCGCCGCGCCGGGCGCCAACCTGCCCGACGTGGGCAAGGTCGAGCAGGTCAAGGTATCTGCAACAGGCAGCGGCATGACGCCCGGCGCCGCCGTCAACGACGCCTTGAAGACGGCCGTCATGCAGGTCAACGGCACCCGGGTCGATGCGGCATCGGCCAATCTCGACATGGTGGCCCATGCCACGGCCCAGGTCGACGTGCAGTCGGCCCAGGGCAGCGATAGCGCAACGGCCACGGCGGCCGTGCAGGGCCAGGGCTTTGCCGACATGATCGTCACCGAATCGCACGGCCTGATCTCGTCGTTCAAGGTGCTCAAGCTCACGCCGCCGGCCGGCCAGGGTGCTCCCTATTCGGTGGATATCGAAGCGCAGGTCGCCAGGTTCAAGGCCCCGGCCGACGCGGGCAAGATCAAGGTGGTGGTGGCGCCCTTGTACAGCAACCGCACCAGCTTCAACATCGGCGGGCGCGCCGTGCCGGCGCAGGACGTGTTGAACGTGCTGCACCAGCAACTGGTGGATGCCTTGTCCCAGACCGGCCGCTTCACCGTGCTCGACCGCCAGTTCGACGGCGAGATCCAGAACGAGCTCGACATGATCAATTCCGGCCAGACCAACAGCAACGACATCGCCAAGCTGGGCCAGGCGCTGAGCGCGGACCTGGTGTGGGTCGGCGTGATCAACGACTTCAGCTACGAGCGCCACGCACGGCAATTGCAGACATCGAGCCGCGAACTGGTCAGCTATTCGGGCGGCTGGTCGATGTCGCAACGCATGATCAACCTGACGACGCGCCAGATCTTCCAGTCGGGCACGCTGCAAGGCACGGCGCCGGCCATCGAGCCGACCACGCTGGGCACAGGCTTCGATGCCAACAGCACCGTGAAGGGCATGGAAACCGAGGCGGTGAAAAAGACCGTGGAAGCCATCCTGCTGCGCACCTTCCCCGTCACCGTGGCCGACCGCGACGGCGACAACGTCGTCCTGAGCCAGGGCGGCAGCGCGCTGGCTGAGGGCGGCCGTTACGCGATCTACCTGCAGGGCAAGGAATTGAAGGACCCGCAAACCGGGCAATCGCTGGGCCGCGTGGAAACGCCATGCTGCGACGTGGTGGTCACCCGCGTGACGCCCACCATGTCCTACGGCACGCTGGAAAACGTCAAGGTCAAGCTCGACGGCGCGGCGCCGGGTTCGCTCGTCCTGCATGAAGCCATTGCGGCCAAGCCGGCCGTGGTGGCGGAAGCCAAGGGCGGCGGCGCGGGCAAGCACGCGAAGAACGACGACGATGCACCGATGCCGGCGCCGAAGAAGGTTGAAGGGCCGACCAGCAAGGATTGGTAGCAGAGGCCGGGAGCGGGGGCGCGCGGCGGCGCCCCCGCTCTTGGTGTTGCCGCAGTCTTTGCCGCAATGGCAAACCCAACCGTGTCAGCGCGAGCGTCCCGCTGCCGGCTGCTGTTGAACTTGCGCATGCTGCTGAGGGAGAGCCTGCGGGACATGTTGATCCACCGCCTGATATCCCCTGGAACCGTCCGCAACCGATGCCGCATATGCCGGATGGCTGCCCGCTTGCGCTTGCGTGTGCAGCGACGGCCCGCCGTGCAAGGCCGGCTGGTCCGGCTGGGCCAGGTGGGCTTCCAGTTTGGCAATCTGCTCCTTCAATTCCGCCACCTGGATGTGATGCGCGATTTCGGCTTTCAGGGCCGCGATTTCGGCAACGCGGGGGTCGTGCTGCGCATGGCTCACGTTGCTCGCACTGTGCGCACTATGCGCATTGCCCATATCGTGCATATGGCGCGCATTGTGCTCATTGTGCTCATTGTGCACATTGCGCTCATGGTGCGCACCGTTCTCATTGTGCGTGGCTGGCGGTGATGCGTGCTGCGGCTGCGGTGCGGGACCGGCGTGGTCTGCCGTCCGGCTGGGCTCGGCCGATGCCTGCTCCTGGGCCGCGGTCTGCCGCTGCCCTTGCTGTTGCTGCTGCATCTCCTGGAACCTTTGCGCCACCAGTGCCGCGCCATATTGGCGGTTGGACTGCACATGGGCTTGCTGCTCCTGCCCCAGGCGTTCCAGCTCCGGGCCCTTGGCCGTCAACACTTGCGGCACAAATTCCGGGCCTTCCGGCCACGGGACG